>URCD01000006.1 GCA_900546215.1 uncultured Eubacteriales bacterium
AGCACCGGCGACGCCGTGCGCGTGATCCAGCGCCAGCTGAACCGCATCGCGCAGGACTATCCCTTCTTCGGCCGCACCAGCGTGGACGGCGTGTTCGGCCAGACCACGGCGGACGTGGTGAAAAAATTCCAAAAGCAGTTCACTCCGCACAGCAAAAGCCGTGATACAACGCCGGCAGTCTGTGGCTTTGGAAGCGAAAGCACAGCGACATCAACATTGCTGTTATGTATATAATCCTCAAGTGTGTCAATATCATATATTTTTATTCCTCTTATCGACATCCCTATCAGCTTTGGATTAGCGTCGAAAATAGCCGTAATATTAATTCCGAGTTTGTTGAACTCAGAATAATTAGCAAGCGCCTGACCAATATTTCCTCCTCCAATAACAATCACGTTGTAGGACTTATCCATACCGAGAATTTTTTTAATTTCATTGTATAAAAAATCAACGGCATATCCGAAGCCCTGCTGCCCAAAGCCACCAAAATTATTAAGGTCCTGCCGTATCTGGCTTGCAGTCATATTCATTCTCTGGCTCAGCTCATTAGAAGAAATTCTAGTTACGCCCTTCTCATATAATTCACCTATATATCTGTAATATCGAGGCAGTCTGTTTATAACCGCGCTGGAAATTTTTTTGTTATAGCCCAATTTACAAACTTCCTCTCTTTAATAGTTTTTATTTGTTTACAAAGTTCTTTTCTTTTTCTTTTCTTAAAAATGCTCCCATTCCGATTTTTTTATCCTCGGTTGAGAAGGAAACTCCGAATGCCTGGGCCTCCAGTTCAATGGCGGCGGCAATATCAATTTCAGAGCCCGTATTCATGCAGTATTTTACTTCCCTGATAGCGCTCTGGCTCTGGGCGCAAATATTATTTGCTGTTTTAAGAACCTCATCCATTAGCTGCTCTGGCGGAACAACCTTATTTACAAGGCCCATTTCATATGCTTCCAAAGCTCCCACGGTCTTTGCCTGAAACGCCATTTCCTTTGCTTTCCTTTTGCTCTGGGAAGGCGAAGCGTTCCGCCAAATCCCGGGATAACGCCCAGCCCTACCTCGGGAAGTCCCATTTTGGCTTTCTCTGAAGCGTATATGAAGTCGCACGCAAGGGCAAGCTCGCACCCGCCTCCAAGGGCAAAGCCATTCACAGCGGCGATAATAGGCTTTGTGTAAATTTCTATTTTTCTCATAAGTCCGCCGCCTACTTTTCCCCAAGCGACTCCATCAAGAGCAGTCATATCATACATCTGCTTGATATCGGCTCCAGCGACAAATGCCTTTCCGTTTCCCGTAACAACTACGACAAACACATCATCGTCGGCCTCCGCCATATCCAAAGCTTCTGAAATATCAGCTATCATTTCGGCACTGAGCGGATTAAGCCTGTCAGGGTCGTTAAAAGTAATGACAGCTATATGATCATTTTTATCATACAAAACTTTCTCCATATCGTATTCCTCCGTTCATAAGCTCTATCACTTAAACTCAGCAAGAACCTGTTTGGCAATTACTATCTTTTGAATTTCCGAAGTACCTTCATAAATTTCCGTAATCTTCGCATCCCTGTACAGCCTCTCAACCGTATACTCCTTCATATATCCATAGCCGCCATGTATCTGGAGGGCAAGGTTAGTTACTTCTCTTGCCACTTTTGAGCAGTAAAGCTTTGACATAGCCGCCTGCTTTGAATAGGGTTTGCCCTGTTCTCTTAATGTAGCAGCCTCAAAAAGCAGCATTCTGGCCGTCTCAATGCTTGTGGCCATTTCCGCTATATACCACTGTATCCCCTGATTTGCGCATATGGGTTTTCCAAACTGTTTTCTCTCCTTGGAGTATTTAACAGCTTCCTCAAAAGCTCCCTCGGCGATGCCAAGAGCTACAGCTCCTATGCCAATCCTAGATCCATCAAGTATTTTCATAGCTATTTTGAAGCCCTCATCGGCTTTTCCAAGAAGATTTTCCTTTGGAACCCTTAAATCATCAAAGAACAAATCAACTGTTTCCGAAGCACAAATTCCCATTTTATTTTCGGGAGTTCCGTAGGAAAGGCCCTTCATGCCCTTCTCCAGTATAAATGCCGATATGCCCTTAGTTCCCTTTTCGGGTGACGTCATAACGAATATTACAATAACATCGGCACGCGCGCCTCCTGTTATAAATGTTTTATTGCCATTGATTACATATTCCCCGGTCGCTTCATCCAGCTTCGCGGTTGATTTCATTGCCGACGGGTCTGAACCCGCTCCCGGTTCTGTAAGTGCGAAAGCCGTTATATATCCCTGCTCAGCCAGCAGAGGAAAATATTTATTTTTCTGCTCTTCTGTGCCGAACTCTTCAAGAGCATGTATCATCATACTGCTTACCGAAAGCAGAGTGGCAAGGGAACCGTCAACCTTTCCAATTTCTCTTATAGCAAGCACCCTGTCAAGGTCACAGCCGCCAGGTCCGCCGTACTCTTCCGGAATGCCAATCGCGCTGAAGCCCATTTCCCTTATCAGTTCAAACTCTTTTTCAGGAAATGAATGGTCCTTATCATGCTCCACTGCATTTGGAGCGATGTCCTTCTTCACAAGCTCCCTGGCCATTTCGATTATGTCAAGCTGGTTCTCAGTAAAATTAAAATCCATAACAGTTTCCTCCAAGATTAGTATCAGTTAATTCCAAGATTTCTTGAAATGACCATTCTCTGAACTTCCGATGTTCCCTCATAGATTTCCGTGATTTTTGCGTCTCTGAACATTCTTTCTACAGGATATTCTCTTGTATATCCATAGCCGCCCATAAGCTGCACACACTCACGTGTAACGATATTGGCAGTGTCGGAGGCGAAAAGCTTAGCCATAGCGGCTGTAACGCCTGCCTCTTTATCTCCAACCTGTTTAAGGTAAGCAGCCTTTCTTACAAGCATTCTTGTCGCCTCAACCCTCGCGTGCATATCAGCAATTGAGAATTGGGTCTTCTGGAACTGTGAAATTCTTTTTCCGAACTGTTTTCTTTCCTTTACATATTTCATTGCCTCATCAAGGGCGCCCTGGGATATGCCAAGCGCCTGAGAAGCTATTCCCAGACGTCCGCCGTCAAGGCTTGAAAGTGCGATGCTCAGTCCCTTTCCTTCCTGTCCGAGTATATCATCCTTATGTACACGGCAGTTTTCAAGTATAACCTCGCATGTTGACGAGCCTCTAATGCCGCATTTTCTTTCTTTTTTGCCTATTCGGAGACCGGGATTGTCAGCCTCAACTATAAAGCATGTCATGCCGTTATTTTTCTTAGTCTTATCCGTATTTGCCAATATGAAATAAAGTCCCGCATATCCTGCGTTTGTTATAAACATCTTTGTTCCGTTAAGAACCCAGTAGTCCCCATCCTTTACAGCCTTTGTCTTAACACCCGCCGCGTCTGAACCGGCGCCGGCCTCTGTAAGGCAGAAGCATGTTATATCCTTGTTCATAAGTCTGGGCATGTATTTCTCAATCTGAGCAGGATTGCCAAATTTGGAGAGAACTGAAATGCCAAGGGCATGTACTGAAAGAACAACAGCCGTTGTAGCGCACACCTTTGCAAGCTCCTCTATACAGATTGAATATGAAATAAAATCTCCGCCCTGTCCGCCAATCTCCTCGGGAAAGGGGCCGCCGTAAAAACCAAGCTTAAACATTTTTTGGGCTGACTCAACCGGGAATCTTTCTTCCTCGTCTATTTCCTCAGCCAAAGGCTTTACTTCCTTTTGGGCAAATTCTCTGGCAAGCTGCTGAACCATTTTCTGTTCCTTTGTCAATGAATAATCCATTATTTCGTCTCCTCCTTATACTTTCTAACCGCTTCTTCAAGTTTGGGAACGATAACGTTAAGGTCCCCTATAATCCCCAAATCAGCTACATCGAATATAGGAGCGTCCTCATCCTTATTTATGGCCAGAATATAATCCGAATTTTCCATTCCGGCCAAATGCTGGATTGCTCCTGATATTCCGCAGGCAACGTATAACGAAGGTCTTACCGTTTTTCCTGTCTGTCCTACCTGTTTATCATGGCTCATAAGCCCCGCATCCACATTGGCCCTTGAGGATGATATTTCTCCGCCCAATGCATCGGCAAGACCCCTAAGCTTTTTAAACGCTTCCTCATTTCCGGCTCCGCGTCCGCCTGAAACAAGTATTTTGGCTTCAGTAATATCTACCATTTCTTTTTCCGGTCTTATAACCTCAAGAATTTTAATATTCATATCACTGTCACTGAAATCAACTGTAAAGGCCTCAACCGTACCGCTTCTGGATTCATCAATATCCACAGCCTTCATAACTCCTGGACGAACTGTGGCCATTTCGGGACGGTGATTAGGACAGAGTATTGTAGCCATAATATTTCCGCCAAACGCAGGCCTTGTCATCATAAGGTTCTTTGAGTCCGGGTCAATATCAAGTCCGGTACAATCTGCCGTCAGGCCCGTATGTATTCTTGCTGAAACCCTTGGAGCAAGGTCTCTTCCGATAGATGTGGCACCGTATATGACTATTTCGGGATCCCTTGCCTTAATTACAGCAGCCATAGCCTTAGCATATGGCTCCGTAACATACTCCTTTAATATTTCATCGTCAACATAAACAACCTCATCGGCTCCCCTTGCAATAAGCTCGCCCGATAGTGAACCTATGTTATACCCAATAAGTACGGCGACTGTTTTTTGTCCAAGCTGGTCGGCAAGCTCTCTGCCCTTGCCTATAAGCTCAAAGGCTACCTTCTGAATTTTGCCGTCACGCTGTTCCGCAAATATATAAACATTTTTACTCATATTTACACCCTTTCCAATATATCAGATGATATGCTTTGCAATAAGCCTATCCATTATGGTTGATACCGCTTCGTCCGCATCCAGCTCGAATACCTCGCCCTTGCCTTTAGGACTCTTAGTAAACGATTTCTTTACCTGTGTGGGAGAGCCCTTAAGTCCTATGTTGGCAACGTCAACGGTTTCCTTAATATCCTCAAGTCCCCAAACAGGAATTTCCTTTTTGTATGCTTTATAAATTCCGCCGATTGTCATATATCTGGGCTCATTCAGCTCAGAAAGCGCTGTAAGAAGCACAGGCATCTTGGCTTCAATAAGATGGCTCCTGTCCTCAAACTCCCTTGTAACTATGAGCTTATCATCATTAAATTCGATATTTTTTACATAGCTGATCTGAGGAATGCCAAGATGCTCCGCTATCTGCGGCCCAACCTGCGCTGTATCCCCGTCGATTGCCTGTCTGCCTGTAATAATAACGTCATATTCAAGCTTTTTAAGGGCAGCCGCAAGGGTCGATGATGTAGCCCAGGTATCCGCGCCTCCAAATGCCCTGTCAGAAAGAAGTATGCCCTCGTCGGCTCCCATTGCCAATGCCTCTCTGATTGCCTCCTCAGCCTGAGCAGGTCCCATAGATAATATGGTTACCGTTCCTCCGGCTAATTCCTTAAGCCTTAAAGCAGCCTCAACTCCCGCCTTATCGTCTGGGTTTATAATGCTTGGTACCCCGTCTCTAATTAATGTATTTGTTACCGGGTCCAGTTTAACCTCATTAGTATCCGGCACTTGTTTTATACATACAACTATTTTCATATAATCAGCCTTTCTTAATTCTCAGCACTGTCATGCAACTAATTGTTATGGATCATATTTCACTATCTTTACGGAATAATACTTCATCCTTTTTCTCTATAGAATACTGGGCCATCTTGCTGTAAAGGGTACTTCTGCTTATATCAAGCTCCATAGCTGTTTTCCTTATGTTATAGCTGTTTTTCACCAAAGTATCAGCTATTATCTCTTTTTCAAATTCACCCAGCATAAAGCCAAGGCTTTGACCCTCACTCCTGCTTTTAAGCCTGTTTCTGTCAAGCATGTTTACCGGCAGGTTATTCTCGGTAATCAGGTTGTTTCCTCCTGAAAGTGTGTAGGCCCTTTCGATAATATTTCTAAGCTCCCTTACGTTGCCCGGCCAAGAATATTCCTCAAGAACCTTCTTAGCTCTGGCCGACAGCCCAACATGTGTATTGTATTCTAAATTTATTTCCTGGAGGAACTTTTCGGCGTATACCATTATATCCTCAGGTCTTTCCCTGAGAGCCGGAAGCCTGATTTGAATTACGTTTATTCTGTAATACAGGTCCGACCTGAAATGATTATTTTTTACCTCATCCAGTAAATTTTTATTTGTAGCCGTAATTACCCTTATATCTATTGGAATACTTTTTTCTCCTCCAAGCACTTCTATTTCCCTTTCCTGAAGCACTCTTAGCAGCTTTGCCTGCATATTAAGGGGTAAATCTCCTATTTCATCAAGGAACAGCGTACCTCCGTTTGCCAAAAATATTTTGCCCTTTTTGCCGCCCTTTTTTGCGCCTGTAAATGCGCCCTCTGAATATCCGAAAAGCTCCGATTCAAAAAGCTCATCCGGTATCGCAGCGCAGTTAATTTTAATCAGCGGTCTGTGCCTTCTGGCGCTGGCGTAATGTATGGCATTGGCGAAAAGCTCTTTTCCCGTTCCGCTTTCTCCGGTAATGCAGACGGTAAAATCATTTGATGACGCCATTTGAGCCAATTTTTTTATTTCTTCTATTTTCTGCGATACACCTAAAATGCTCCTGAATGTGTATTTCCGGTCAACAATTTGGTCTATGTACTCTTTGTAATACTTTACCTCTTCGTTGGCCGTTTCAATCGCCGTAGCAAGTTTGATTGTATCATTTATAAATTTCACCTGGCCAACCGCGCCTATCACATTGTTCCTTTTGTCAAACACAAGACATCTGGATACGACTACGTATTTCTCCTTTGTCTTGTACTGACCCGGAAAAACAGGCCAAATAACATTCTTTTCTATTATTTTTGTTCTTTCCTTTATCATTGATTCCAAATCGGAATTTTTAACTACCTCTAAAACAGGCTTTCCTAAAGCAGACTTCTCGTCAATATCGAGATGATAGCAGTAGGTTGGATTTATATATATTATCCTTGCATTTTTGTCTACTATCAAAAACCCGTCCGGTGATATTTCAAAAATTTTTCTATATATTTCTAAAACTTCTCGAATTTTGTCTATTTCTTCCAAAAACCACACCCCCTGGCATTAATAATTTATCCTATTCTAACACTTTATCAGTATTAAACCCATTATCCATATATTATTTACTGCCAGCCAAGGTGCATATTTAGTCCCTTATGTGTAAGCCCGCCGTTTGTTCCCCGCATAAACGACGGGCCCAATAAATCCGGTTATTCCGCAGGCTTGGTAGCCATCATTGTCCCCTCTCCGGTGACAACTACTGTTCCGTCCTGTTTTGTAACCGTTGTTTTAGCGATAAATCGTTTCTTTTCCGGTATTACTTCCGTAACCTCAGCCTCAGCGGTTATTGTGTCGCCGATAAATACAGGCGCTAAAAATTTAAGAGTTTGTCCCATATATATCGCATCGGCTCCAGGCAGAAGCATTCCAAATACAGTTGAAATAAACGACGCTGAAAGCATGCCGTGAGCAATTCTTTTTCCAAATCTAGTCGTTTTCGCATACTCGTCATTTACATGCACAGGGTTGAAATCCCCAATTATACCTGCAAAGGAATATACGTCCGCAAACTCAATGGTTTTTGAAAAGCTTGCCTTACGGCCGACATAAATGTCATTTATACTAAGACCGCTCATATTTAAGCTGTTATCGTTTAACATACTGCTCATAATGTCAATCCCCTCTCTGAATCAGTTAACTCCATACTGTCTGACAGCTTTTGACGCCAGCATTTCATCAATCTCGGCATCAGAGTATCCAAGCTCCTTTAAAACCTCAACCGTATGCTCACCTAAAAGCGGCGCAGGGTCTGAGTCCAGCCCTTCGTTTCCCTCAAACTGCACCGGAGTCATAGGAAGCATAAAGGATCTTCCTGATTTCATTTTAAATTCTTTAACAAATTTATTGTCTATTGCCTGCTGGTCTACGGCTATATCCTTCCACTGGAGGGATTTTTCAAAGGCTATATCAGCCTCAGTAAGCTTTTCAGCCCAGTAGTCCCTGTCATTAAGAAGGAACTGCTCCTCAATTCTCTTGCAGCAGTGAATAAGACGTTCTTTATCTGAAACTACGCTCTTCAGCGTTCTGTAATCCGGGTCGTCCTTCAGGTCTGTAAGGCCGAATATGTCGCAGAATACGTCCCAATATCTTTCATAAGCCAGTATTGTAAGAGTAATCCACTTTCCGTCCTTGCACATATAGGAATTTGTGAAGGGATTTCCCGGCGTATATCTGGACTTAGGATACTGGTCTCCAAACTGAGTGCCTATAACCATAAGTGAGTTAACCCATACTGCTGTTCCATATAAGGAAACAACTATTTTTTCTCCAACACCGGTACTTCTGGCTTTTAAAATACCGCCAAGGACACCTGATGCAAGTACAAGTCCAGTTGTATGGTCGCCAATTCCATAGGGTGTTGTAATAGGCGGATGTCCTTCCGGAGGAAGGTCAATAAGCGAACCGCCCTTTGCCCAGAATGAAACTACGTCATAGCCGGGACGTGGAGCGTCTTTTCCAAAAAGTCCATAGCCTGAAATATGGCCTACTACAAGTTTAGGGTATTTCTCATGGAGAGCCTCATAGGTAAGTCCAAGCTTCTCAAGGGAGCCTAAACGCACATTGGAAACAAATGCGTCTGCTTCCGATAGCAGTTTATGCATAGCTTCCATGCCTTTAGGGTTCTTCAGGTCAAGAACAATGCCTCTCTTATTACCGTTTTCATATTCCCAAACCGGGTTTTCATCATCAGTATATGGAGTCTGTGCCATATTAACTCCAAATCCCCTCATTGGGTCTCCTGATGCGCCTTCAACTTTAATAACATCTGCTCCCCAGTCGGCCAGTATCCTTGCAGAGCACGGAGCGGCGGCATATGTAGTAAAATCCACAATTTTAATGCCATTTAATAAATCGCCTTTCATCTATATCTCTCCTTTTATACGCTTAATTTTTACTATTTCTTGATTTTTTATCCTTATAAAGGAAGTCCCGGCGCTACTGTAAAGAGTAATATTGCAATAGCGGTTCCAAGAATAGGTATTAATACTGTTGTAACAAAAACAGGGAAATATCCTTCCTTATGCGTAAGGTGGCATATATTTAAAAGTGTTACAACATATCCGTTCCAAGGGAGTGAATCCAGCGCTCCAGATGCGATTGAAGCAACACGATGTGCAGCCTGGGGAATAACTCCTCTTGCAAGATAAATCGGAGCGATTGCGGGCATAACGATACCAAGCCCACCTGAAGCAGAGCCTGTGATACCAGCTATAACCGTTACTGAAATAGCAACGCCTATAAGAGCAGGTCCAGGGATATTTACTATGTTTTCAGTAAGCCATGTGAATGCGGGAACTGATTTTACTACTGTTCCGAATCCAACGATAATGGCTGTGTTCATAATTGCTCCAATACATGACTGAAGACCGTCTGTAAAGTATGTAGAAGTCTTTTTAACATCTAAAAATTTAATGAACATTACATAGGAGAGAATAACTCCAATGAAAATAGAAATCTCAACCGGTAATTTAATAAGGTTGAGGCAAACAACGCTGACAATCAGAGGTATAAGTGCAAGTCCGCCGTGAGGAGTTTTCGCATCGGCCGCAACTCCTACTTCACCCTCAAGAGCAACATAATGCTCACCGTTAGCCTTTGCTTTCTTTATTGCTGTCTGAAGGTATAACATACCAAGAATAAACATTATTACCATTACTATTACACCAACGCCCCAGCCTGCTGATGCAGCTGTTCCAAGCGATGTTGTGGGAATAATATTCTGTACCTGAGGGGTTCCGGGGCCTGTCATAGCGAAGGTAACAGTACCAAATGCCATAACACCCGCAAGATAACGCCTCGGAATGTCTGCTTCTTTGAAAAGTGTAACTGCGAAAGGAATAACCGCGAAGCCTACAACGAAGCATGATATACCGCCGTAAACAAGTGCAGCACACGCGAGTACTATTGCAAGCACCGCATATTTTGCTCCAAGTTTATCAACAAACAGCTTCGCGATTCCCAACGCAGCTCCACTTTTATCCATTATCTGACCAAATAGAGCTCCGGCCAAAAACAGGAAGAAATAGCTCTTGATGTATGAAACCATACCTTCCATATATACTCCGACAAGAGTATCGTAAACATTAAGTCCGCCTGTAAGCGCTACAACTACGACACTGACCATAGCTACAATAAAAATATGGACGTTTTTCATAATTAGCACCATAAGCAAAATGATTGCCAGGATACAGCCTATAAGGCTAATTGTCGATGGACTCATAAATAATTCCCCCTTTTAAGTTATAATAAAAATAAATTCCGCCGTTCCTTTTGAACCTTCTTTAACAAGAGGCTATCCATCCTATTCCTCCTGTCTGGAAAACGGTTTGCATTGCTCTAAATAATCTTGCTCTCTCCTTTCATTAATTATTTAACTATCTATAAAGCAATAAACGTTCCAATTTTATGCCAAGGGGGTTTTTAATCATTTTAGCTAATAATATCAATATAATCAGTTTAATAAATAGATATTTTAACAAAAAATCATTCTAAACCAATGTACAATTATTATACACACCGAAAAAGTTACATAAATTCAATCTTAAACCAAACGCAAAAATAGTATTGTTTTTATAAAAGCACAATTTATTTTCTTTAAAAAAACTTGTCAGAATAAAGTTTTTTTCTAAAATAAGTTAAATATTTATTTTTCCGACCTCATAAAAACAAAATAACATGTACGAAAATCGTACATGTTATTTAAAAATACACTCTAAAACTATAGTTAAAAATTGTTATGTTAATATTATAATAATGTCAATCAACAGTATCTATAAACAAATAAAAAAACCCGGTTCAATTAATGAACCGGGTATGTAGAAACTGCCTGATTTCTACATTTTTTTCACGAGTGTCGGAGTGATTTAAACCGCATATTTATTTTTTTAGTTTACGCTTTCAGGATGAGCAGCGATATACTCTTTATTTTTCTTATGTCCTATTGTAAGCATAGGAACTGTGATAACGATAAGTCCTAAGTAACCGCAGTATCCGTATGCATATTTAATGATATTTGTAAGACCTACCATTGATACGCACATACATACTATAATAACTATAATAGCTACTATAACACGCCGTGCCATCAAATTTGTAACCGAATTAACAAGAATTTTATTTTCAAACTTCTGAACCATTGTAAATATAGTTGTTACGCACGTAGAAATAAACGCAAAGAACAGTGATACCTGATAGCATACTGAAAGAACGCCGATTCCAAGTGTATTACATACAAACAGGTTAGGAAGTGTAGTAGCTTCAGCGGCAATAACCTCACTGTGCCAGCCAAGAAGCATTATACATGATACAGTAAGCGCAAGGCCGTTCATTAACCAGCCAAGAAGTGAAGCCCTCTTAACGCCTTTTGCATTAAGTATTGATGAAGCTGCGATCATTGAAGGTACTGCTACACACTGGAAGCCTGAATATACAAGCGTCTTCCAAATTGCCATTCCTGCCTGTGTATCAGCTGTGGCAAGTGCAACGCTAATTTGTGAGCTATGGTTTGCAATAGCGATAAAATACATAGAAAATGAGGCTATAAGAATTACGATTGACATTATAGCCGATGCTTTAATAATAAGTCCAACTCCAAATATTACTAAGAATATAAGTAAAATGCCGATTATACAAACTGCAATTCCATACGGTATTCCGTAATTTGTTAGCAGCGACGCAGCACCGGCGATAGCCGAGCCTACAGCCGCAAGTATGATAACGAAGTTGAAGATTTCCATTGTAATTTCAAGCTTTGTATACGGAGCCCAAAGCTCAGTGAAAACTTCCTTATATGTATACATATTTCTTGTCGTAGCCATTGTCATAGCTTCCTTAAGTACCAATGCAAGGATACCCATTGCAATCATGGGAAGGAAAGAAGCCATCCAGCCGTACTGAACGTAGTACTGAATTGCCTGGTTTCCTGTAGCGAAGCCGCCGCCTACATGAGTACCGAACCAAACCGACGCAACGCTGAAAGCTGTTGCCCAACCGGCGCTTTTAGCAGTTGAATTTGACATAAAACAACATCCCCTTTTCTTGACTGTTTAGTCACAAATATAAATTTTATAATACCATTAGCCTCTCCAAACTAATCGTATGCGGTTTAAAATCCCCTCCTCGCTGTCAAACGGCCTACTACTAGAAACAAAGCATACATCATACATCAAATGCCGCTGATTTCGTAAATTGTGCCGTATTCACAAACATTATTATCACTTAATGGAATAAAAATAAATAATTGCTGTTTGACAAAAATGTTTATGTTGAAAATATACCATTACAGCGAAATAATGTCAAGCTCTATGCGTAAATATATCCAATATGCATTGTAATTACATAAGAACCAAGCTAAATACTGCATAAATACAATGCATTTTCAAGCACCAATAATATACGTATATTACAGTATTTTTTTCGTTTCGGGCTCATGTCTTCTCCGATTTTAGTAAAAAACATATGTCTTTATCAGACAACACTCCTGTATGCCGTCTGACAACTTTATTATATGGTCATCCATTTAAAGCTCAATAAATTCACCGTTTACCCGCGCCCCATACTTTTCCTGTATTGTTGTCACATCTGATTTTCCCATAGTGATGTCGCTGACCATGCTATTAAAAATATTTTCATTTTCCCTGTCCAGCAGGACTATAAATTCAACTTTGTCCGTATAAATGGTATCCTTTAAAATATAATTGCCCTTTGTTATCTCATATTGAATTTTGCCCGCCGTTGTATAGTCTGTGTTGACAGAGCATTCCCTGTAATATTTGACCCTGGCTATTCCGGCAGCCTCTATTCCGAGTTTCGCACTTCTGCCGTATGCCCTAACAAGTCCGCCAGTACCAAGAAGCGTACCTCCAAAATATCTGGTTACAACCACCGCTGTATTTTTAATATCCTCACCGCTCAGGACATCAAGCACAGGTTTTCCCGCCGTTCCCTGCGGCTCTCCATCATCGCTTGAGCGCTGAATTTCATTCCTCTCCCCTATTTGATAAGCAAATACATTATGACTGGCGTCCCAGTATTTTTTCCTCATTTCTGAAATAAAAGCCTTAGCCTCATCTTCGGTTTTCACCGGACATACCGTTGCTATAAATCTGGATTTTTTTTCAACCATTTCCGCCTCAGCACGGTTCAGTATAGTTACATATTCGTCAAGCATATTTTCACCCCTTCTAAAAAGGCCGGTTTCATAGAAACCGGCCCCAGTATTACTCGTTATTTTCATTAAATTCTTTCAGCTTAGCCATTACTTTGCCATGTACGGAATCAGGAGGATATTGGCCCTTTTCATCCTTTTTTCCTGCCTCTGTTCCAAGAAGCAGCTCAATTCCTTCATCTATAGATGATATAGGGTATATGTGGAACATTCCGTCCTTCACGGCCTGTATCACATCATCCTTAAGCACAAGATCCTTTACGTTTGACATAGGTATTACAACCCCCTGGCGACCCGTAAGCCCCCTTCTCAGGCAAAGGTCAAAATAACCTTCAATTTTGTAGGTAACTCCTCCTATGGCCTGTATCTCACCGCACTGGTTTACAGAACCTGTAACAGCCAGCGACTGATTAACAGGGATTTCAGAAAGGCTTGACAGTATACAGTACAGCTCTGTACTGGAGGCACTGTCGCCGTCTATTCCGTTATAATTTTGCTCAAAGGCTATTCTGCAGCTTAAGGACAGCGGCATATCCTGTGCATACATGCTTCCAAGATAACCGGTTATTATCTGAACCCCTTTATTATGGGTAGGGCCGCTCATTTCTGCCTCTTTTTCAATATTTACGATACCCGATTTTCCCATATATGTGGTGGCTGTAATTCTTGTGGGACTTCCAAAAACATAATCCCCCATGTCCAAAACAGCCAGACCATTAATTTTTCCAACGCAGTATCCGTCGGTAGCTATCATAACCGTATTATCATCAAGAAGCTCATTCATTTTTTCCTGATACATGGCAAGGCGGTATTCTCTTTCAGCATCTGCCTTTTTAACATATTCAGAAGTTATAATGTCGGCACCGTCAAGCATCGCCCACGTGGCCGACTCGGCAAGTATTTCTGTAATTAAATTAAACCTTGTGGACAATTTTTTCTGACTTTCCACAATTCTAGAGGCATATTCAATAACAGCGGCAACTGCTGTGCTGTCAAAGGGAGCCGTTCTCTCGTTCTTGCTAAACTTACTTATGAATCCGGCAATTTTATATATATTATCATTGCTGCGTTCCATTTCATAGTCAAAGTCAGCACGTATTTTAAACAGCTTAGAGAAGTCCTCATCATATCCGCGAAGCAGCTCATAGTAATAAGAGCTGCCTATAAGAATCACCTTAACATCTGCCGGAATAGGCTCCGGCTTAAGTGAGCTTACAGTTATCGCACCGATTTGGTCTCTCAGGTTTTCTATTGTTATTTCCCTTGTTTTTACAATTCGTCTAAGTGCTTCCCAAGCCTGAACATTGCTTAAGAGGTCCTGTACCTGAATTATAAGATATCCGCCATTGGCTTTATGCATTAGTCCGGCTTTGATTTTCATAAAATCTGTTGTTAAATTACCGTATTCGTTGTCATATTCCACCTCGCCGACAAGGTTATAATATGTCGGATTATAATCCACAACAACCGGAGCTCCCTCAGTTTTAGAATTATCAACAATTAAGTTTACCCTGTATTTAAGAGTGACATCCTCATTTTTAACACCGCCAAGCTTAGGTATAAGCGCGGCAATAGGGTCATCCTCATCTGTTTCAGGCTCAGTAAACTGGTCAATATTTTCCAAAACATCTTCCTGAACCGCTTCAAGGTATTTAATAACCCTTTCACTGTTCTGATATTTTTCCTGAAGAGAACTGACATAATGTCCTATAGCAAACATTCCAACCTTGTAGTCAAGGTCATCCATTTTCTGCTTATATTCTTTGTCTACTCCCTTAATATCGCGCATTATTGCGTTGACGTCGTCCTGAATAAGTTCAAGTCTCTCGTTTATATCATTTTTTTGATTCTCGGCAAGATTATCATAGTTGTCTTCATCAATAAGCTCACCGTCAATTACAGGCTGAAAAATAATTCCCGAATTAGATGTTTTGAGAGAAAATCCCTTGTCAGCGGCAACGCTGTCAAGCCTTTTAATAAGTTCATCCCTTTTATCATCATATGTACGCGAAAGGTCAGTCTTTTGTTTGTCATAATCCTCCGATGAAAAAGCCTTGGAAAGTTCAGTATTAAAAAAAGACACAAGTTCGTTCATGTCATCTCTGAACTGCCTGCCCACGCCCGGCTCAAACCTAAGTGAAAGAGGACATCTGGGGTCATCAAAGTTATAAACATAGCACCAGTCATACGGAACCCTCTCGTTCTTAGCCTTTTTTTCAGCGCTAAGCTTCGCATATGTTGTTTTGCCTGAGCCAGAAGGGCCCGAAACATATATATTGTAGCCCTTCATTTTTACGTTAAGACCAAATTCAAATGCCTTTACCGCTCTCTCCTGCCCAATAATACCCTCAAAGCATTCCACATCGTCGGTAGTTTTAAAACCGAGTTTTTCCGGCTCGCATATGTTCTTTAATTCCTTATAGCCTAATTCTTTCTTTTCCATCGGGCACCTCCGTTTTTACAGCGTTTGGCTGTAGTTTTCATAGTTAGGGAAGTATTTCCACATAATAACCGCATCTTCGTTCGTATCTGTATAATACTTTTTCCTAAAGCCCTCCGGCTTATATCCATGCTTAGTATAAAGCTTTTGCGCTCCGTAATTTGATATACGCACCTCCAGGGTTATGCCTATCATTTCAAGCTCTAAAGCCTTTTTCTCAAGAGCCTCCATAAGCATATCTCCTATGCCTTCTCTTCTGTACTGCTCAAGCACAGCTACGTTTGTTATATGCCCTTCGTTGACGACATGCCACATTCCTGCATATCCGACGGCATTATTTTTTTCATCAACAGCTACGAAGTACACAGCCATCCTGTTTTCTTTTATTTCCTTCTCAAAGTCATTTCTTGTCCACGGAACGTGAAAGCAGTTTTCATCAATAGCCGCGACATCATCAATATAATCCTCTGTCATAGGAACAACTTTAATCATTTTTCTCTGCTCCCTGCATTTTTTCTTCCAGTTCCCTTTCCGCCTGTGATTTTCTCAGGTATACAGGAACAAAATCTCCGCCGTCGACATATTTTCCTTCTAACGCCAGCTCCGCCGCAAGCGACGCCACACTGGCGGCCCTTTGCATATTGCATGAAGCCGGAGCAACGGTAAAGCTTTCGTTTGCAGTAAGTTTATCCCTATGAACAAAAATACCGTCGCCTACAAAAATAACGGGCATTTCAAAACTTGCCGCTTCAGCCAAAACTTCATCTATCATAGCTATCCTGTCCTGGCTTACACATTCAAGTCTGCCTCTGTTCCATTTATAGAACGCTGTATATACCTGATTTCGTCTTGCATCAACTATAGGGCAGATTAAAGCGCTGGTCATATAAACATTGTATGCCAGCCCAGCCAAAGCGGAAACAGGTACAATAGGCTTTTTAATGCCCATTGCTAAGCCCTTGGCAGTGGCCGCCCCTATTCTCAGCCCTGTAAACGAGCCTGGGCCTGCAGAGCAGGCGATAAAATCTATTGTCGCAAGGTTCAGATCAAGATACTCTTTTATTTCATTAATAAGCGGCATTATTGTCTGGGAATGAGTCATTTTATGATTGAGAGTAAACTCCGCCCTCAAAATATCATCTTCAATTAGGGCGGCACTCGCCACAGCCCCAGAGGCCTCAACAGCTAATATTTTCATCCTGCGCCTCCTTAATTGTTATCATCCTGTAATCAATACCCTTGTCCAAATTTTTCTCAATATTAATCCAGCGTGCATCCTTCGGAATAATATCGGAAATAAGCTCCGCCCACTCAATAAGGCATACCCCGTTTCCGAAAAAATACTCGTCGCAGCCTATATAGTCCATTTCTTCCGGGTCAGCTACCCTGTACACATCAAAATGGTACAGGGGCAGCCTTCCATAATACTCGTTAATAAGCGTAAACGTAGGGCTTGTTATATGCTCGTCTATACCTAGGCCTCTCGCGAACCCTTTTGTAAAAACTGTTTTGCCCACGCCTAGATCTCCTGAAAGACAGTATATTTCGCCCGGTTGGGCTGATTTTCCTATTTCATATCCAAATGCCTCAGTCTCATCCTGAGAAAATGTTTCTTTTATCATATCTATCACCTTTATAAGGTTTATCCTACTTTATAGAAATCAAATACACTTGATACGTTCTCGTCTACAAGCACAGAATTTTTACCGTTAAGGTAGTAAAGATCTCCTGTTCCAGTAGTCATATCGTAATCCTTCATATAAAGTGCGTTGTTGTTATTCCTGTAGGCAAACATATATACATTGTCATCAACGACAGTATCGGCCGCCTGCTGATAGAAATGGAATGTTCCTCCATATGTTTCAGCATTATAATTGTCAAGATAAAATACTCTTCTGTACTGGTCAGTCGTAGCCTCATAATAATAAGCTGAGTCACTTATTTCATCAGAAACATTACTTTCAATATAGTTAAGAGTACCAGCACCGTCCGCACCTATACCTCTTAGATAAACAAGCCTTGAACCGTCACCCATGAACTGGAATGACTCAACATCATCCTCAAGCTCACTATAGGCTTTTATTCCCTTGTCATAGAACGTAGAAAGCACAAGCTTGCCTGTCTGCGCACTCTCATCATAATTTACAAAGCACGCGAACTGAGCGTTGCTTCCGGAGTTTGCAAATGAATACAGATATGAGTTCTCAAACAGAACGTAATCATTAAACCCGTTCAGCTCATAAATATATGTATCACAGTCTGCCTGCATTGCCTGCATATAGTAGAGTGCCGAAATTTCGTTTACCGATGATATTTCCGAAAGGTTTACCTTTATTTCATCAAGCTTCTGGGGAACTGTATAAGCAATGTATTTGCCTTCCTTATCCATTGGCATTGCAGTGAACACCTTATCATTTATTAGTTTTGTCTCGCCGTTTTCATAACGGTATACTGCGCAGGCAATATCCTTAAACTCGTAATCCGCTATTTCTGTACGAAGGGCCTTTGCAGCCTCAGAATCGTCCCCGTCATCATTTACAACGTCAGTGGCCTTTATCATATTTCCGTTATACTTATAATAAATCACCGCATTTTCCTTGCTTGAAAGGGTTACCGCGATTACATTTTCATCAATAAGCTTAGAAGTGCCTTTATTAATATCATAGCTGTATATGCTGTAGCTGCTTGTTCCATCATCAGCCCCAACGGCCTTTATATAATACAAGTAGCTGTCTCTGGTTGTAACAAGGTACTGAGCAACATCATTGTCTATAGTCTTTGCATTTGAACCGTCTATAGAGCATATATTAAGGGAAATGGAATTGTTGTCCCCAGATGCATATATAACCTTGCTTCCATCCGAAGAAATTGAGTAGTCTGTACCGCCTATTACAACATTTTGCGCTATTTCATATGACTTATTGTCCTTTCTGCTGTAGCCGTACAGTATTCCTGTTTTTCCGCTTTCATCGGGAACGATATAAACCGCACCCTCACCTTTATAGCTTATATCATAATCAGCAACATTATCGCCAATAAGCGAAGGCTCCGAGCTGCTTCCGGCTTTATAGAAATTAAGGCTGAATGAACCGTTTGCCGCAACATTATCTATAAAGTAAACGCTTTTACCGTCTTCCGCCACCGTAGTTCCGTTTCCTACATAGCTGTATGTAGCCGACCCGCCGGATGATAAATTATCCGAAATAAGCACAGGCTCATTTTTAAGGTCATAGCAGTAAAGTTCATTATCCTTAGAATATACAATAGCCTTTGTAGCTTCCTTGCCAAGTCCAAATTTTTCCTTTGTTATAAAGCCTGCCCTAAAAATAAGTACAAACAATATTATACCCAAAATTGCTGTAAAGCCGAGTATTATGGAGTGTTTATTTTCATAATTTATGTATTTTCCCTCTGACATGAGAAATCTCTGAAGCGCATTTGGTTCTTTTCCATCGGCAAACATCTCTGCCCGCCTCTGTTCACGAATTTTCTTCATATTTTCTTCGCTTTTCTCATATCTTTCAAGCCGGGCCGCTTCCTTAGCCAGCTCCTTCTCCTTCCATCTCTGGAAGAAGCCTTTTTTATCGCCTTCAATATTTAATCCTGTTTCCTCCGGAGAAGCCGCTTCACTATTAACATCCGTTTCAGCGACGGTCTCTGCAGCTTCATCATTTTCAGCATCCGCTTCAGCCTCTTTTACTTCATCTAAGCTCTCAGCTGCTTCAGCTTCAGGAATGTCATCCGGTTTTTTAATTTCTGAATTTTCATCCGGCATTCCGGTTTTATCCTTTTCAAATTCATTATCCATTCGTTTATCACCTTTTAATTAGATTTTGTTGCAAAACCAGCCGCCGATTAGGCGGGGCATTTGCCTTTAAGTATAACATTGCCCAAGTATATCGTCAATTTTTCTGCCAATAATTAATTTATCTTTAAGAAACCAAATAAAGCAAAAACGCCGTAAGTCTGACATTTAAAGACCTACGGCGTTTATATATTCAAATATGCTCTTTACATGAAAGTTCGTCTACTTCGATTTTAAATACAGCTGCCACGGCGGCACTTTCAGGAGAAATATCGCCTTTTTCATTGGGATTAATATGTCTTGTAATTATCTTTAACGCCTCTATTTTTTCATCCATACTGTCTATCAAGCTGATTTTCCCTTTTCCAATTATGCTGCTGTACAAAAAGGTATAGCTGCAGGGAGTTCCTTCCGCTGTTACAGGAGTATGATTTGTGTCCATTTCAAATCCGACATAATCTGTTTTATTTATCAGGTCTATTTTTCTTCCTTCCTTAGCCCCGTGGAAGTACAAAGTCCTTTTGTTTTTGTCGTCAGTATATCCAAAATTCAGCGGAACGATATAAGGGGCGTCTTCCGCAGGAAATGCTATGCGGCAGCAGTCACACGCCTCTATAATTGCATTTATTTGCTGTTTGTCTGTAATCTCTCTGTCTTTTCTTCTCATACACCCGCCTCCTCATCAGTTATTTTTTATTAAGCATCACATTAAGATGTCCTTTAAGTATCGACATAGCAGCCTCATTCTGGCCGCCTCTTGGGATTATTATATCCGCGTATTTTTTTGAAGGCTCAACAAATTCCTCATGCATTGGCTTTACCGTAGTTTTATACTGCGTTAAAATTGATTCAATAGTTCTGCCCCTGAACTTCATATCCCTTATAATACGCCTCATCAGTCTTTCATCAGCGTCTGTGTCCACAAAAATTTTTATGTCCATGAGGTCTCTTAATTCCTTATTTTCAAAAATCAGTATTCCTTCAACAAGAATTACCTTCTTTGGCTCTACCTTTACAGTTTCAGGCACTCTGTTATGTATACTGAAGTCATATACAGGTCTGTAAACGGTTTTTCCCTGCTTCAGGTTTATTATATCTTCTATCATTCTATCCGTATCAAATGATGATGGATGGTCGTAATTTAATTTTGTCCTCTCCTCATACGGCATATCGTCATGCGCCTTATAATAACAGTCATGGCTGATAAGCTCAACATCATTTTCAAAAAGTTTTTTTAGCTTATTAACAATAGTAGTTTTCCCTGAAGCCGTACCGCCGGCAATGCCTATAACGCATATATCTTCCACCTTAAGTCCCCCTTTTAAATCTTTATTTTATATTACCACTATGTGGACTGGCTGTAAATAAAAAAGGGGACGCACAGTATATTTGTGCGTCCCCTGCTATGTATTATTTTATAACCACGGCAAGAACCTTTGCCATATCTTCACTTCTGTTAATTATCTGATGTTTTGAGCCTCTTGTAGTTGAAGTACAGTCTCCCGGCTTAAGAACAGTCTCGCTTCCGTCCTCAACAAAAACCAATTCTCCTTCAAGCAAATAAAACAGCTCAACATCATCATTATGAGCATGGAAACCTGTACACTGGCCGGGTGCAACGTGAAGCTCAGCCACCATATTGCACTTATTGTTAGTTTCATCAGGTCCGAATTTATTAACCATAAGAATTTCTCCAACGCCGTTTCTTATGACACGGTACTCATGAACGCCTTCTCCGCTTTTAACTAACATAATCTCAATCTCCTTTCAAGACAAAATCCTTCCTTTTGCAATTCCATTATACTCCTAATATGACATATAATCAATTAAAATTACTCAGCACAAAAAATCCACGTTCAAACAAACGTGGATTTTTTGTACGCTATAAAGTCCATACAAATTCGGGATTTGGGGATTACCGATAAAACTTTACACGATACGACATGCTGCACAGGCAAGGAGCTCCCGTGCACAAAGGTTATATAATTTGGAAAACAATTATGCTAATATGACGGAATGACATAGCACAGCTATAATAAAGCCTAACGTCATACATCACGTTTATAATAATATCACACTATAAGAATTTTGCAATACTTTTTAAAAAATTTTTCTGAAAAAAATAAAGTATTTTTTTCGTTTAAATTGGATAGAAAAAGCGGCGTATATACGCCGCTTTTACGGGGAAGGTGGAATTACTTTTCTGCACCGATTCATATAAGAACAGTTCCAAAAAGGCTGATAAGTATTACGATTGATGTAATAAACATTGATACGTCATAATTTTTTTCTTCGCTGATTTCTTTTTCGTTATTATTCATAATAACTCCTCCTTTTATCAAATGAAGAGACCGCCAAAGACTGTACATGCGACTATAAGTGCTACAATTACAACATAACCTAATTTCCCTGCTTTTTTCATATTAATTACCTCCTTAATCTAATCTGTTTTAATTACTTATGTCTTATTATTAAAGCAATTACTGTGCCAAGTTTTTAAAGAAGGGTAAAAATAGGTTGTTATTTTAAAAATCTTAGTTTTTTGTATCAAATAGTCTACACAATGTATAATTTTATCGACACAATATATAATTACCTACTCCACAATATCGTTTATAAAATAAACAATATATAATAAGTATAAAAAAATAGACACATCGTGTCTATTTTTAAGTACATGTATATTAATTTCTACAAAACATTTATATGCTAATCCTTTTATATTTCGTCCCGTTTTTCTCAAGCTTTTTATATAAGGCAGATCGATGTATTCCAAGCTTTTTTGCAGCCTCAGTCATAACTCCTCCGCATTCCTTTATGACAGAATCTATATATTCCATTTCATACTTATTCATTACCTCTTTCAGAGGTCCAATATATCCGGTAAATACAGGAGATTTTCCATTGTCAGAGGCAGCGGGCTCACTGTTTCTTTTTATAGGAGCAGTACGGGTATTCATAACGAAGCTTATATTTCCCTCTGTAATTACATATCTTTCTATTTCATTTCTAAGCTCCCGTATGTTTCCCGGCCATAAGTAATTTTTAAAGCTGTTAATGACCTCATCAGACAATTCCACATTTCTTCCGTACTTTCTGTTATATTCATTTAGAAAATGCTCACTTAAAGCCTCTATATCCTCCGGTCTGTCCCTGAGCGGCGGTATAGTAACAGGGATAACATTAAGTCTGTAATAAAGGTCCTCCCTAAACTTATTCTCCTCAGTCATTTTCTTTAAATCTCTGTTGGTAGCGCCTATAATACGCACGTCTGTATTAATTGTTTTGCTGCTGCCTATCCTCTTTACCTCACCGCTTTCCAATACCCTTAAAAGCTTTGCCTGTAAAGACAGCGGCATTTCTCCTAATTCATCAAGAAAAATAGTGCCGTTATTGGCCATTTCAAAGAGTCCTGCCTTGCCATCCCTGTTAGCGCCTGTAAACGCACCTCTTTCATATCCAAAGAATTCAGCCTCCATCAGCTCCGTAGGTATAGCGGCGCAGTTTATAGGTATAAAGGGCTTATCGCATCTCAAACTGTTCTGATGGACAAAATTCGCCAAGACCTCTTTTCCCGTTCCGCTTTCTCCATATATCATAACAGTTGAGTCAGTAGGAGCTATATTAAGCAGTATTTTAAACAGATTATCCATAGACTCACTGGCTGAAACAATATTTTGACATGCCATTTTTTCCTGCAGATAGGAAAGGGTCTGCTGGATATGTCTGTTTTTTTGTTTTTCATGCTCAATTTCCTGCATTATGTCCTTGAGCATCGCCATATCCTGAGAATATACAACCACCCTGCTTACATTGCCCTCTTCATCAAGAATTGGGTTAGCACAGCATATTATATTTAATCCCGTTTTTGTACTATAGCGTGAAATTGTATTCTTTTTTGTTTCAAGGGCTTCCATAGCCACACTTTTGTCGTAATAACCATTTTCCTGCATCTCATAACAGGTAGAGCCTATAAGCTCCTCAACTGTAAGCCCCAAAGATTGGGCCGCACTTTTATTTACATACAGCAAAACACCGTTTCCGTCAATCACAAAAACATTTCCATAATAATAATTAAGCAGTTCTTTTAATTCTTCGCCGTCAAAGTCGCCGATTGTTATCTTGCTCATATAAATGCCTCCCAACAAGTATCGCCGTCTACTTTGTATCTTTGTAATGTCATTTATGCTTTTAAAATTTCGGCAGGAATTTTCCTGCCGAACAATAATTAAGCGCCTATTTTAAATTGTCTTGCGTAATTAAATAAATACTGCTGTGCGTATCCGGCAAACTCGCCAAAGCACTCCTCTGCTTTTTCATGTATTTCCTTTACGCTTGCTTCCCTTCCTCCGAAATAAAGCTCACTCATTATTCTCTTTACCCATACATCAGTAGGGAAGGTTTCACATCTTCCAAAGGAGAACATCATTGTGCAGTCAGCAACCTTAGGACCAACGCCCTTTATCGACATCAGCATTTCACGAAGCTCATCCGTATCCATATTATCAGACTGCAGATTTATTTCTCCGTGAATCACCTTATAAACCGCGTCCATTATGTATTTTGCCCTAAAGCCGGTTCTGCATTCCATAAGTCCCGCTTCATCTGCGGAGGCCAGTTCTTCCGGACTGGGAAATGCATAATAATCTGCTCCTTCAACTGAGCCTATATATTTTCCGTATTTTTCACTAATATTGTTTATAACCTTTTTAATCATAGGTATGCGGTTATTCTGTGAAATGATAAAGGATATAAGGCATTCAAATCTGTCCTGGTTCAGTATTCTTATTCCCGGCGCATATTCAACCGCCTTCTGCAAAATCTCATCATTCTCAGAAATTCTGAGTTTAATATCGTTATAGTTCCTGTCAAGGTCAAAATAGTTAATCCAAATATTTTTAAATTCATCCTCGGAGGTATTTTTAAATACTATGCTAGCGCCGTCCTGGTAAATGTTCAGTATTTTTCCAAAGGCAATTACAAGGTAATTTTCCTCCCCTATATTCACAAACCGAAAGCATTGTCCGCATTCCAAGGTCTGCGAGATAACAAAGCTCTCATATTCACTAAGAACTATATCGTTTCCATTTACAATGTATTTCATATTCTTTTACTCCAAATCAAGCAGTATAAATGTAGGCGGATTATTTGAAAAGCTCTGCAGCTTGCTCAAAGCGTCGTAATAGTCAACGACCTTATAGCATTCCCATGTGCCGTTGTTATTACGGCAGAGAAATCTTTTTCCGCTGTCGGTTATCATGTAACAGTATTCCTTTGTTCCGCAGAAATAATAGAAAGTATCGTCCTTAGCGTAATATCCTGCCTTTGTAAGGGCATCTACAACCGCGCTGTAATCTGTCAGCATTGTGTAGTCCTTAATAGAATATGTAGGCAGAAGAACCATATTGAAATTAGGTATAGCCTTATTTACCGCAACAGGCATTCTTCCCTCAGATTCCAAATCATCCAAAACAACTTCCCATATTCCGTTTTCGTATTTAAGTATGTACTCTCTTATTGTAGCCGCATTAGCACGTCCGCTTAAGACTGCAAAGGCGTACTTATCATCAATCGTTATGCTTCGAACAAAATATTGTTCATATTTGCTCTCGTACATCTTTATACAGCTTAATATCCTGTCATACTCGCTGTTTGACGGCGTCAGCCTTCTGATTGTACCGTGGTCCATGGAATAAGCAGACATCAGTGAGCTGTATGCGCTTGCCGACAACGTTCCGTACGAGCCTCCTCCTGATGAGAATATGTATTTATTTTCGCTAGGATGCTTCATAAAAGCAAACACCGTAAATTCCCTGTCAGTACCTGTAATATATACGCCGTTTCCTCCATATGAGGCTATGTCGCTTCCATACATAAGCATAACCGATATTCCTGATGATGTATTGGAAGAGGACAGCTTTCCCTCACCCACAAGATAGTCAGATGTAATTTGCGTACTTGCCGCGTAATTATATAAATAACCGTTTTTAGTTATAATTCTCGTTTTCGTATAATACTCGCTGTAATAGCTCTGTCCTGCCTTAGCCGTACTTTCAAGCTTACTCCATGATGAGGATATTGAAGTGTCCTTGACCGGTTTAGAATTACTTACAGTACCTCCATTGGAATTATTGCTGTTTCCCTGTTCCTTTCCGTCTTGGGAATGCACCGGAAGCTCAGGCTCATCATTAGTATTTTTATCAGGGTTTTCAGGCTCGTTATTATCAGGTTCATTTACAATCGGTTCTTTACCCTGGTTATTATTTTCCTTATTGTCATCTTCAATTGGAGGCGGATTATCGTCAATATCCTTACCGTTATTGCACCCTGTAAGTGCCATTCCGGCGGCGCATAAAACAAGCGCGGTTCTGAAAACCACGTTTTTAAAGCTCTTAATCTTCACTATATTCGTCCCTTTTGTCTGCAATTGTTTCATAAACCGAGTCCAGCTCCTTTTTATGCAATTCAAGCAGTTTATTAATCTTTTCTTCCATCAGGCCGATATTATCAATAAAGGCAAATTTAACTATCCATACCGGATTATATCCTCCGTCCTCTTCGCTGACGGATATGACCTCAGGAGCTATAGTTTCAGTGTCATAATAATCGAATACGGCGTCATATTCCCAATCTTCAACGTCCCTGCCGCTTGTAAGCTTCAAATAAACATAAAGCCCGTCCTCTTCTTCCAAAGCATACGCATTGCAGATCAGGTCATATTTATCATCAGCAGCATAGCATCCAAGCTCTTTCTCCAAAAAGCCCGTATCTTTATCTTTAAGCATTATAACTATAAAAGTTTCGTCCATATTATCCATATTTCCACTCTCATCCTGTCTGGGCCAAAAATAAAAATGGCATTATTTATCCATCCTACCTAAGTTAATTTATTATAAACCAAAAAAATATGTAATGCAACAGAATAAGATTTACAAATTGTTTAAGGTTTGTCAGGATTATGTTAAATATAAAAATTTTAATTTCTAAAAACTGCTGCCCTGTGCTATAAAATTTCAGCCACAACATAATATATATCTTCAAGCGGCTTGTAGTATTCAAAAACTTTCCAATGTGTACCGGCAGACAATAAATAAAAGTGATTTGGCACACTGGTCATCAAAAAAATCCCCATGTTATATCAAAAGCTCCTTTGCAGACACAAAGGAGCTTTTATTACTAATTTGTTTTTATACAATACCCTGTGCAAGCATAGCCTCTGCAACCTTTTTAAAGCCTGCAATGTTGGCGCCTACAACAAAGTTATTCTCAAAGCCGTATTCTTTTGCGGCAGATGACATTTCCTTATAAATATTAACCATAATGCTTTTAAGCTTAGCGTCTACTTCTTCAAATGTCCGGCTAAGTCTCTGACTGTTCTGGCTCATTTCAAGAGCTGATGTAGCTACGCCGCCAGCATTAGCAGCCTTAGCGGGAGCGAAAAGAATTCCATTATTAAGGAATATATCTATAGCCTCAAGTGAGCTTGGCATATTTGCGCCTTCTCCTACCGCATAGCAGCCGTTTGCAACAAGAGCCTTTGCATCGTCCTCAAGAAGCTCATTCTGTGTAGCACAAGGAAGGGCAATATCGCATTTTACATTCCACACGCCTTTGCCTTCATGGTATTCAGCGTTCGGTCTGTATTCAAGATATTCCTTAATACGTCCGCGTTTAACTTCCTTAATTTCCTTAACAGCCTTAAGGTCTATTCCTTCCTTATCATATACCCATCCGTTTGAGTCTGAAAGAGTAACAACCTTTGCGCCCAGCTGCGATGCCTTTTCAGCAGCATAAATTGCAACATTGCCTGAGCCTGAAATTGTTACAACCTGTCCTTCAATTGATTTGCCTGCTGCCTTAAGCATTTCATCCACGATATAAACAAGACCGTAGCCTGTAGCCTGTGTACGAACAAGCGATCCGCCGTATGTGAGGCCCTTTCCTGTCAAAACGCCTTCATATTTTCCTGTTATTTTTTTATACTGTCCGTAAAGATAGCCAATCTCTCTTCCGCCTACGCCGATATCTCCAGCCGGTACGTCAACGTCAGCTCCGATATATTTGCAAAGCTCTGTCATAAAGCTCTGGCAAAATCTCATAATCTCGTTGTCAGATTTTCCCTTAGGGTCAAAATCTGAACCGCCCTTGCCTCCTCCGATAGGAAGCCCTGTAAGCGAGTTTTTGAAAATCTGTTCAAAGCCAAGGAATTTAATAACGCCAAGATTTACTGACGGATGCAGGCGGAGTCCTCCTTTATAAGGGCCGATTGCACTTGAGAACTGTACTCTGTAGCCTTTATTTACATGTACTTTTCCCGCGTCGTCTACCCAGGGAACTCTGAACATAATTACGCGCTCAGGCTCCACAAGTCTTTCAAGAAGACCTGCGTTCTGATATCTTTCGTCTTTCTCAATTATGGGCTTAAGTGAATTAAGAACCTCTGTAGCGGCCTGATGGAATTCGGGCTCGCCGGGATTTCTCTTAATTAAATCAGCCAATACTTCATCTACGTAGCTCATTTAAATTTCCCCCTAAATTATATTTATTTTGCCTGTCCGAATATGGTTAATATAGGGTTCGGCTTTTTGTGAGTTCTATTATAATCACTTTAGAGTGATATAGCAACAAATTTCTTAGAATTATGATAATTTTTTATACTTCTTATAGTTATATTGTGGTATACAATACAAAAAACTCAAATTTTACCCATAAAATCAATAAATTTTAAATCAACATATCCAAACCGCTTTAATATTTTACGCAAAACAATCTAAAAAAGTCATTAAAATCGTATATTTTTGAGGTAGCGGTCAATCATTTGTGGTATACTTATTAATGTTCGGCAGAGCGTATTATGCCTTTGCCAGAGTCATTTTCTAGTTGGAGGAATTTATATGATTTTATATTTCAGCGGTACAGGAAACAGCCGATATGCAGCAGAACTGATAGCCTCTGTTACAGGAGACGAGTTGGTATCTCTTAATAAAATAATAAAGGATGGCAAGGAACCTGTTTTTAATTCCGATAAACCCTTTGTAGTAGTATGTCCAACCTACGCATGGAGAATTCCTAAAACAGTGGAAGCGTTAATTAGAAAATCAGAATTTAAAGGCAGCAAAGACATGTATTTTTATCTTACCTGCGGAGGAGGAGACGGAAACTCCTATGGATACGCAAAAAAGCTCTGCGATGAAAAGGGATTGAATTTTAAAGGGCTTAAGTCTGTTGTTATGCCTGAGAATTATATCGCTATGTTCAATGCTCCCGATAAGGCAGCCGCCGATAAAATAATCGAAAACGCCCGTCCAAAAATATTAAGAGCCGCACAGACAATTAAAAGCGGCGGAGTGCTGAAGGAGCCAGTAGGTATAATGGGAAAGGCTTTAAGCACGGCAGTTAATCCAATATTTTATCCCCTCTTTGTGAGCGCCAAAGGATTTTATGCTGATGATAAATGCGTAAGCTGCGGAAAATGTGCGGAAGTCTGCCCCCTTAACAATATCGTGATTGCCGATGGCAGGCCGGTATGGTCAGATAACTGTACGCACTGTATGGCATGTATATGCCTTTGTCCTGCTGAAGCAATAGAATATAAGAATAAATCAAAAGGAAAACCAAGATATCATATATGAGGTGTAAAATGATAATAGAAACAAAAAGGCTTATTCTTCGTCCGGTTGATGTGCATGACGATATGGATATTTATGAATACTCAAAGGAGGAGGCAGTCGGAAAAAATGCCGGCTGGAAACCCCATGAAAGTATTGAGGAAACAAGAGAAATTATGGGAGATGTATTTATCGGACAGGAAGGCGTTTTCGGTATTATTTTAAAGGAAAATAAAAAACTGATTGGTACGATAGGCCTGATTGACGACCCCAAAAGAATGAATGAAAGCGCTCAGATGATTGGCTATGCTCTTTCTAAAGATTACTGGGGACATGGCTATATGACCGAAGCGGCAGAGGCTATGCTGCACTATGGATTTAATCTTATGAATGCGGAAATAGTATCGGCATACTGTTACCCCGGAAATTTACGTTCTAAGTCCGTTATAAAAAAATGCGGCTTTAAGTTTGAAGGTTGTCTCAGACTCTGTGAAATACTTTATGACGGAACCATGTACGACAATGAGTGCTATTCGATAACAGCTGACGAATACAAAAAAACGGTCTGAAGAAATCTTCAGACCGTTAAAAATGTAATCCCGGGATGCCGTCCCTGCATTTTGACACCTAGCCTGAGCTAGGGTGGGTGTCCGCAGATAGAATTCTGTCATCCGCTGCCCAAAGGGAATTAGCTTGCGGCCCGACATATGTCCTTCTCGTATTGGACTCCCGTTTATGAAATGTAGGTTCAAAATAAACAGGTTCTCGAACATTCCAGGAAACTTTATTTTTTCTTGAGTTCATTATACACCTATTATTTCTTAAATTCAATATTATTATTTAGGTATAATTATTGTTTAATTTATAATAAATGGAATATTAAATATTATCTTCCCAAAATTCATACTTATATGAATATTTTTCATATTTTATTTTGACACAAACGCCCGGATTACTGTAATAATTCCGCCCGTCACGGCAGTAATGTCGGCCAGGTTAAAAATAGGAGCCTTCTTAAAGTCTATGTAAAGAAAATCCGTAACCTCTTTGTTCTTTAATCTGTCTATAAGATTTCCAAGTCCGCCGCCCAATATAAGTGCGGGTCCGATTTTATCCGCCGGCCTTGCGCTTATATGCACAAGGTACAAAAGATATGCGCCGACAATTCCCACTGCCGCCGATGAAGCTGCTAATACGGTATTTCTCTTGCCTTCCAGACTGTTATAGGCCAGTCCTTTGTTTTTTATATGCCACAGGTACAGTCTTCCCCCAAGATGTTTTTTATGTCCTGTGGGCATTTTCTTTTTAACTGCTTCCTTTGTACCCAAATCAGCCGCGGCTGTTATCAGAGACAGCAAAAAATATTTCATATTTCATCGGCTCCCTTCTTTTTTATAAGTATAACAAAACCCACTTAGGTTTACAATATACAATAAATTACTAATTTGTCGCTGATATGGCCTTGCCTTTGCGATATTAGTGTATTATAATTTTATTGTAGTAAAAAACTGATTCTGAAAGGAGTTTTTACGGTGGCTTTGGTTACAACAAAAGAAATGTTTGAAAAAGCATATAAAGGAAAATATGCAATAGGTGCTTTCAACATCAACAATATGGAAATTATTCAGGGTGTTGTCAGCGCATGCAAAAAACACAACTCCGCAGTAATTCTTCAGGTTTCAAAAAGCGCATTAAAATACGCTCATCCCCTGTATCTTAAAAAAATGGTAGACGCCGCTATTGAGGAAACTGGCATTGATATAGCTCTTCATCTTGACCACGGTCCTGATTTTGAGACATGTAAGCTCTGTATTGAGGCAGGCTTTACATCAGTTATGTTTGACGGTTCTCATTTTGATTATGAGGAAAATGTGGCTAAAACGAAGGAAATAGTTGACTACGCCCATTCAAAAGGCGTTGTTGTTGAGGCCGAGCTTGGAAAACTTGCCGGCGTGGAGGACGACGTAAAGGTAGCAGAGGGCCACGCCACCTATACAGACCCTGACCAGGCTGTCAATTTTGTTAAACGCACCGGGGTAGATTCTCTTGCGGTAGCAATCGGAACAAGTCATGGCGCTTACAAATTTAAAGGAGAAGCTAAGCTTGACTTTGAACGCCTTGAAACAATTACCAGAAAGCTTGAGGAAGCAGGCTTCCCCAATTATCCCATTGTTCTTCACGGTGCATCATCAGTTGACCAGTCTTCCGTTGCTACATGCAATGAATACGGCGGAAAAATTGACGGAGCAAAGGGTATTCCTGTAGAGATGCTTAGAAAAGCCGCTGAAATGGCCGTATGCAAAATAAATATGGATACTGATATAAGACTTGCCATGACAGCAGCAATCAGAAAGAGCTTTGCAGAGGATCCTTCAGCATTTGATCCCAGAGGATATCTTGGAGCAGCAAGAAATGATATTGAAGCATTGGTAGAAAGAAAAATCACAGAGGTTCTTGGTTCAGAAAACTCTATGAACTGATTAAAAGCGCCGGAATAATCCGGCGCTTCTTTTATTTTGCGTGCTTAAGCTCCTTTTCCGCAAAAGCCTCGCACTGCTCATATCTTTCTATTTTTTTATTAAGCCTTTCAAGTGTTTCCTGCATATCTCCCATACGTTTTATAAGCTGTTCCCTCTGTTCAAGCAAAATCTGTTTTCTTGCGGCACTTGTATCCTCTCCCATCTGGAAAAGCTCAACGTACTCAATGAGCGCCTCAACCTGAATACCCGCGCTTCTCATACACTTTGCAAAGCCGACCCAGTTGCAGTCCTCTTCATTATAATCCCTGATGCCGCTTTTTGTCCTCGTTACCTTTGGTATAAGCCCGATTCTTTCATAGTAGCGAAGTGTGTCAGCAGATATGTCATATTTTTTGCTTACTTCCGCTATAGTCATAATACCGCCTCCATTTTATCTCATAGGTAATCCCGGAGCATTATCAAACAGCTCTGAGACATTTTTAAGCTGATTTATTATATCAATATGCTGAGGGCATACCTTTTCACATTGGCCGCACTCTATACAATCCGATGCCTTTCCATTTTCAGATGAAATATTAAGGTAGTATACCTGATGGCTTGCGTTATTCTTCCCGGTTGACGCTCTCATCGAGCTGTTGTACAGTGAAAAGTAGTCTGCAATAGCAATCTTTTGGGGACAGCCCTCCATACAGTATCTGCATGCCGTACATGGAACTGCCGTATTTGATGTTATTATCTCAGCAGCCTTTTCCGAGGTTGATATTTCTTCGGCACTCATAGGAACAAATTTTTTCATATACGAAATATTATCTTCCATCTGTCCGACAGTATTCATTCCGCTTAATACCATAAATACTCCGTCAAGGCTGGCCGCAAACCTAAGCGCCCATGAAGCAGCCGAAGCATTTGGATTAATAGCCTTCATAATTTTTTCGGCTTCTTTTGGCACCTTTGCCAGATTTCCGCCTTTGCACGGCTCCATAACTACTATTGGCATATTATGCTGTCTTGCCGTCTCATAGCAGCGTCTTGACTGTATAGCCGGATTATCCCAGTCAAGATAATTTATCTGAAGCTGTACAAAATCAAGCTCAGGATGTTCTGTAAGTATTTCGTCCAAGAGCTCCGGCGTGTCATGAAAGGACATGCCAATTTGCTTTATTTTCCCCTGTCTTTTCTTTTCAGCTACAAATTCAAAAGTAGAGAATTTTTTTGCCTGCGCGTATGAGCTGATACCAATATTGTGGACTAAATAATAATCAAAGTAATCAACTCCGCATTTTTCAAGCTGCTCATTAAAAATCTCTTCCTGTTCCTCTTTGCTTTTAAGAACCCTGGGCGGAAGCTTGGTAGCCAATGTAAATTTGTCTCTTGGGTATCTTTTAACTACTGACTCCCTGATAGCCTCCTCGCTTTTAGACCCATGATATGTAAGCGCAGTATCAAAATAAGAAAAGCCGCTGTCAATAAATTTATCTACCATTTCATTAATTATATTATAGTCAAATGAGCTTTGATCTTCTTTGTTAAGAAGCGGAAGCCTCATAAAGCCAAAGCCTAATTTTTTATCCATATTATCTCCCCTATTTTCAGTTTATTTAATTTTATCACTTAGAGCTTACTCCAAGTCAATAGCTTTTATTAAAATTCAGAAACGGTCTGATATTTTATTCATGCTATACGCCAAAGCTTCAGTTATACCATCAAAATATGTATAAAAATGCATAAATAATTGACAAAACGAACAAAATTTGTTATTATGAACAAAACTAAATGTTTTATGTCAGGAAAGCTGAATAAATTATTTATTTAGCTTTTTTAAATAAAGGCGAAAGGAGGTGTTTTTAATGTTGAAAGGAATATTTGATACTCATGCACATATGGATGATTCCAGATTCAATGCAAATCTGGACGCTGTAATGAAATCACAGCTTAGTCTCGGAGTAATTGGAATAATTAATTCAGGTTCAGAGCTTAAGTCATCATATCGCTCATGCGAAATGGCTGATAAATATGACTTTGTTTATGCCTCAGTAGGTATATATCCAAATGAAACTGCCAATCTTCCCGATGATTACATTAGCCAGTTAAGAGACCTGTGCAAGAAACCAAAAGTTGTAGCTATCGGTGAAATAGGAATGGATTACGGTTTTGAAGGACATCCTGACGCAAAGACGCAGGAAAGGCGTTTCCGTGAGCAGCTTGAGCTTGCTGCTGAGCTTGATCTTCCAGTTGTTATCCACAATAGAGAGGCCGATGCGGATGTTCTTCGTATCATAAAGGATTATCCAATTCGCGGTGAAATACACCGTGTATTTTCACCGCTGGAATATGCTGAAAAATTCATGGATTATGGCCTATATATGGGCATAGGTCCACAGATAACATATCCTGACAGCGGCTGTCTTGTAAGTCTGGTAAAGTCCATGCCGTTAGAAAAGCTTCTGCTTGAAACCGACGCACCGTTTTTACCACCGTCACATCTTGTCGGAGAAGACGCACTGCCTGATATGATTTCATTTATCGCTGAAAAAATAGCACATATACGCGGGGATGTTTCTCCGCAGGAAGTAATTGATGCCGCGTTCAAAAACACAAAAAAATTATACAATATTTAATAACAGGAATTATATTAATTATTCAGAAGAGGTTATATATTATGAAAGAAAAAATTGATAAGTTTTTTAAAATCTCGGAGCGAGGCTCAAGCATCTCAACCGAGATTATCGGAGGCGCGACAACCTTTGCCACAATGGCATACATTTTAGCCTATATGACATGGTCTATGTCAGTTGTCCCGGGCATTAACACAACCGGTGTTTTAGTATGTACAGCGCTTGTAACCGCCATATCATGCCTTGCTATGGGCTTATATTCTAATACGCCTATCTGTCTGGCGCCCGTGCTTGTTATCCCGGGATTAATCGCAGGCTGGATTGCAGACGGAACAGCTACATACGGACAGGCCTTCGGCCTTGTATTTATTTCAGGCGTAGTTTTCCTTTTAATTTCATTATTCAATCTGCGCGAGCTTTTTGCAAAATGTCTCCCTAAAAATATGAAAATCGGAATCGCAGCTGCGGTCGGTTTTCTTATTGCGCGTGTCGGCCTCAATTCCTGCGGATTATACGCGGCAACCGAAAGCGGGCTTACATACGGAGACTTTTCAGCAAACAGCACCATTCTTGGCATTATCGGTATATGCATATGTTTCTTCCTCACATACGTTAAATTTAATATAAACGGACATTTATATAAAATTAAAGGCGGTTTGCTTATAGGAATCATAATTACTACAATCATAGGCATCCCTATGGGAGTGACAATACTTCCTGAAACAATATTCACAACAAACGCCATAGCATCAATAAAGGATGTTGCGTTCCAGCTTGACATTGCAGGCACTCTAAAGCTCAGCTTCATTCCTATTCTACTTATGCTTCTTATAAATGATTTCTTCGGAACAATGGGCTCAGGTCTTGCTCTTGCCGGTAAAGCCAACCTTCTTGATGAGGAGGGAAACTTCCCCGCATTCGGTAAGGTATTCCTTATTGACTCCGGCGCTACTATGCTTGGTTCAGTTTTCGGCATTTCTACCGTAAGCTGCTTTGCTGAATCAGCCGCAGGTATAGAATCAGGAAGCAAAACAGGATTATCCAGTATAGCAACTGCAGTACTTTTCTTCCTTTGCTGCTTTATAAGTCCTTTGTTCCAGCTTATTCCAGGATCCGCCACAGGAGCGGCGCTTGTAATCGTTGGTATTTCGCTTATTGAAACTATCGTCGGACTTGACTTTGACCCTGTCGAGTTTGTCCCGGTTGCATGCATGTGGCTTGTTACGATATATATGTCAGATTATGTTGGCGGTATCGTAATAGGTATGCTTGTGTTTGTTTTCATTTCCGTGCTCAGGGTTATATGCGAGCGCAACACAAAGCTTATTCCTCCCATACCTGTATGGATAATGACGGCTCTTATGTGCCTGTACTTTATTTTCTAAAAATATAAGAGGATTGGAATTTCCAATCCTCTTTTTTTATTGCCTGTCTCGTTTAAATATATTCTGAAGCACCGTCTTTTTAGGCGCCGAATCACTTTGCATCTCCGTCCAATACTCTATGTACTTTCCGGTTCCTATCGCAACACAGCTGATGGCGTCATCGGCAATCATAACATTTGTTCCAGTTCGTTCCTGAATAAGCTTGTCAAGCCCATACAGCAGACTTCCTCCTCCTGTCATTACAATTCCTCTGTCAATAATATCCGCCGCAAGCTCCGGCGGCGTATGCTCCAAAACATTATGGACAGCCTCAGCTATTCCCTGTGCGGACTCTGACAGCGCAAGCAGCATCTCGTTTGAGGTGACCGTTATATTTTTTGGAAGTCCGGTAAGAAGATTTCTGCCTCTTACATCCATTGATACCGGCATCGTTCTTTCATAGGCTGTGCCTATATTTATTTTCAGCTGTTCGGCTGTTCTCTCGCCGATAAGCACATTATGCTTCTTTCTAATAAATCGGATTATAGCCTCATCAAAATCATCTCCGGCTATTTTTATTGATTTGCTGACAACTGTTCCTCCCAAGGAAAGCACAGCTATATCAGATGTGCCTCCGCCTATATCAACTATCATGCTTCCGCATGCCCTTGAAATATCTATTCCTGCGCCTATCGCAGCAGCAACCGGTTCCTCTATAAGCACAACATTCCTTGCACCCGCCTGGCGCACGGCATCCTCGACAGCACGCTTTTCAACCTCGGTTACTCCGCTTGGTATACAAACTGAAACTGTTGGCTTTACAAGGGATTTTTTTACGAAAGCCTTATCAATAAAATACTTTATCATTTTTTCCGTAAGCTCATAATCGGATATAACTCCCTGTCTTAGGGGCCTGATTGCCGCTATATTTCCTGGAGTCCTGCCAAGCATGCGCCTTGCTTCCTCACCGACAGCAAGTATTGTGTTTGTATCTCTGTCAACAGCTACGACCGATGGCTCATTTAGAACAACGCCCTGTCCCTTTATATATACAATGACATTGGCGGTACCTAAATCAATACCTATGGTCTCGCCTATTCCAAACATATTAAACATAAGCATGTTCTTCCTTTCAATTTATGAGTTTTTAAGCTCCACAATTGTTACTCCCATTTCTCCCTCGCCGTATACACCGGGACGGAAGTTTCTGACATGCGGATTTGTTCTCAAATATTTCTGTACTGCGGCTCTGAGCACCCCTGTGCCCTTGCCGTGTATTATTGTTACTGTTTTAAGCCCTGCAAGGAATGCGTCGTCAAGATATTTATCTATATTGCCTATTCCTTCCTCAACATTCTGTCCCCGGCAGTCAATTTCAGAAGCTATGAATTGGCTCTTGCCCGCTCTGACCTTTGATGAAACATTTCTTGAAGTATTTGTCTTTGTCTCCTTCTTAGCTTCATAGTAAGTAAGCTCCTTAAGCGGGACCTTTATTTTCATATTTCCGCACTGAACCATGACATCGCCGTTTGAGTCAGGAGCAGACATGGCTACTCCTGTTCTGTCAAAGGAAACCACATACACCTCATCGCCCGGCCTTAAGTCCTTTATGGGCTTAATAGAGGCAACCTTCTTTTTCTGTGACTTTGCAATGAGCTCATCCATAGATGATACCCTGTCTTTAAGCTCGGAACGCTTTTCGTTAAGCTTATTCTGTCCGGCCTTTTCTCTTGCGGCCCTGTTAAGCTCCTTTATAATTCTGTCCGATTCTTCCTTCGCCTGCTGATAAACCATTCTGGCCTCTGCTCTGGCGTCCGCAAGAATCTTTTCCTTCTGCTCATTAATTTTTGTTCTTTGGGCTTCTACCTCGTTTTTAAGGCGCTCGGCTTCCCTGCGGTACTGCTCTGCCCTCTCCTGCTCGTAGATAACAGATTTTTTGCTTATCTCAAGGTCTGTTATAACATCCTCAAATTTTACGTTTTCACTGCTTATAAAGTCCTTTGCACTGTCTATAACATAATCAGGAAGCCCAAGCTTTTTTGATATTGCAAAGGCGTTGCTTTTACCGGGTATTCCAATGAGCAGCTTATAGGTTGGCCTAAGCGTTTCCACATCGAACTCACAGCAGGCATTTTCAACCCCGTCCGTTGACAACGCGTATACCTTAAGCTCGCTGTAATGTGTTGTAACAGCAGTTCTTACATTCATTTTGTGGAGATGGGATATAATTGCCATTGCCAAAGCCGCCCCCTCTGTAGGGTCAGTTCCAGCGCCCAGCTCATCAAAAAGCACAAGGCTGTTAGGCGTTACGTTTTCCAGTATTTTAACTATATTAGTCATATGGGCCGAGAATGTACTGAGGCTCTGCTCAATAGACTGTTCGTCCCCTATGTCCGCGAACACATCATCAAACACCGCCAGCTGTGAGCTGTCAAACGCAGGTATATGAAGACCCGACTGGCCCATAAGTGTGAACAGCCCAAGTGTTTTCAGCGCTACTGTCTTGCCTCCAGTATTTGGTCCTGTTATAAGAAGAGTGTTAAAATCCCTTCCTAAATTTATATCTATGGGCACTACCTCCTTCTCATTGAGAAGCGGGTGCCTTCCTTTTCTTATATCTATTATTCCCTCGTTATTAAACTTAGGCTCAGAACCGTTCATTTTGAGCGACAGCTCTGCTTTAGCAAATACAAAGTCAAGATGGCTAATAATATTTATATTGGCCTCCATTACATCTGCATTTTCAGCCACAAGTGCTGACAGCTCGGCTAATATTTTTTCTATTTCCTCTTTTTCTTTAGCCTGAAGCTCCTTAATTCTGTTATTAAGCTGTATTACGGCCGTAGGCTCCATAAACACTGTCGAACCTGTATTAGAACGGTCATGCACCATTCCCGGAAAGCTATTCTGGTTCTCTGCCTTAACCGGAACGCAGTATCTGTCGTTTCTTATGGTTATTACGGCATCCTGAAGCATTGTTTTATATGACGAGGAATAAATTATGGAATTAAGCTTATCCCTTATACTTCCGTTGGCTGTTCTTATTTCACGCCTTACTGAACGCAGTCCGCTGCTGGCGTCGTCTGAAATCTCCTGCTCATTTAAAATACAGCGTGTAATTTCATTTTCAACATTGTTTACAGTTTTGACTACATTAAAATAGTCCTCAAGAACGGGATAATTGTCCGCCTTGTTTTCCTGCTTGGCATAATTTTTAACCTTACGGCATACATAAAGGAATTCTCCCACAGCCATCAACTCATCTATGCCAAGAATCCCTCCGGCTACAGCCCTTCCAAGCTGCGTCCTTATATCCTTTATTCCGCCTAAGGGCAGTCTGCCCTTCTTTAAGGCCATATTTACTGCCTCCGTTGTTTCGCTCAGCTCCCTTGTAATTTCCGAAAGGGTACAAAGCGGCACCAGATGACCGCACTTTTCCTTTCCCATTGGGGAAAGGGCTATTGCAGTCAGCTTATCCCTTATTTTTATATACTCAAGTGTTTTAAGTGCTTTATCGTTCATTTCCAGTCTCCAATTATTTTATTTCCTTAATGAGACCGCTCCTGTAGGCATCCATAAGCTTTTCAAGCTCTTCGATATTCTTTTTTATTTCTTTGCCTATGTCAGTGCTTATTACCCTTATTCTTGCCTGTGAGTACTGAAGCGCCACAGTTGAGGAATGTATATCCTTTTCCTCTGCTATGGCCTTTTCTCTGGACTCAAATGGCTCGTGGGATACAAGTACAAGTCCGTGAGAGTTGTAAATAAGCGTATATCCTGCTATGCCCGTTTCCTTCTGATACGCTTTGGCAAAGCCTCCGTCAATAACAAACAGCTTGCCGTTTGCCTTTATGGGGCTCTCCCCCTTTCTTACCTGTACAGGAACGTGTCCGTTAATTATATGCGATTTATCAGGGTCAAGCCCAAAATTATCAAGTATGCCTCTGCATACCTTTTCGTCGTTTCTTCTTTCATAGTAAGGGCTTTTGTTTTCCTTATGCGTTGATGTATCATCAACAAAATATCTCTCAAATGTAGTCATGGCATCCTTGCCAAAAAGTGGCGAATTCTCACCGCACCACAAATACCAAATCAGATCCAGGCATTCTCTTTTAGTGTTGCTGTGAGGTCTTGTATAATAGCCTTCCCTTACTGCCCTTTCTACAGCGTCCATATATTCTCTGCCCTTTAATTTTTTCCCGCGGAAGGTAACTTCCTTAAGGGTTCCGTCATCATTCATCGGAATACAGCCATGGAAAAGCAGGTTTGAATTGAAAATGCTGTAAATACTTCCGTTGCTGAACATAAAACGCACATGCTTCTGGAGTCTTCCGCTGTTGACAAATGAAGACTTAATTTTGTCCATTACGTCCTGTTCCTCGTCCGACAGCTCGAATGGGTTATCCGGGTCAATGGTTGGCAGATTTGTGTCTCTTAGCTGATATTGCCTTCCCTTTAATGTTATTGTACCCTTTTCACAGTCAATTTTATCCAAAAGCAGTCTTTCATCCATTTTAAATTCGGGATGACGCTTAATTATCTGGGCTTCCATCTTAAACTGCATAACAGAAATTGCCTTATGCATTTTCGCCGTAAGCTGAACCTCTTTATCGCTCAGCGCGTCCGCCTCGGAATTCTTCGGCATAAAATATGTACATGGATCGTCCGCGTATTTTTCCATGGCAAAGGTGGCCAGTGGTATGAGGTTTATTCCGTAATCCTCCTCAATTGTATCAAGGTTGCAGTATCTGGCCTGTATTCTTATAACATTGCAGATAAGAGCCTGACAGCCGGCGGCCGCTCCCATCCAGCTTATATCATGATTTCCCCACTGTATATCAACAGAATGGTAGTTATCAAGTATGTCCATTATTTTGGCAGCCCTTGGTCCTCTGTCATAAATATCCCCTATAACATGCAGTCTGTCTATTGCCAGACGCTGAATAAGCTTTGATATAGCAGTTATAAATCTGTCGGCCTGGTCCAGCCTTATAATAGATTCAATAATCTGATTATAATAAAGCTCCTTATCCTCACCTGTGCTGTCCTCATGCAGAAGCTCCTCAATTATATATGAAAAGTCCGGCGGAAGCGCCTTTCTAACCTTAGAGCGCGTATATTTGGATGAAATAGCCTTGCAAATGGTTACAAGCCTGTGAAGTGTAATTCTGTACCAGTCATCCAAGTCCTTTTCCGTCTTTTTTATTTCCTCAAGCTTCTGCTCGGGGTAATAAATGAGCGTTGCCAGCGTTTTTTTCTCGCTGTCTCTTAAGCTTGTACCAAGAATATATGTAATATGGTTCTTAATAACTCCTGATGCGTTTCTGAGCACATGGCTGAATGCCTCATACTCGCCGTGAATATCCGAAATAAAGTGTTCCGTTCCCTTTGGCAGGTTAAGTATTGCCTGAAGATTTATTATCTCTGTACTCGCACTTGAAATATTGGGGTATTGCTTGGCGAGCAGACTGAGATATTTGAATTCATCCTTTGTAAACTCTGCTTCCATATCCGGCATTTAAGCGTCCTCCTATGTGTTATTATCCGGCCAGCGTATTTTTGTCCGTCTTATTAACTATATTTCCTTGAAAATTTATATATACTACCGTTTTCGCAGCAACAAATATCATGCTTACAAACGATAGAACAACACCAGCCACTACTATAGAAAAATATGAGCCTGCTCCCCACATAAACAGCATGCTTATCAGATAGCTTGCCGCATAGTTAAGCAAATAGAAAACTATCATATATAAGAACGTCTTCCACCATCTGCCCTTAACAAGCTCGCGGCTGTAGCCAAGTGATTTTATCCCCCTGCAGTCATCAAGGACGATTGCCTGAAGGTAAAAATACCAGACTACTCCCATAAATATTCCGGGTATTACAGCAAACAGCGACAGGAATGATACACACACTGAAAATACTATTAAGGAGCAAATAAATCTCCACGCGTTTGAAAACGCAGCGGCAAGGGCCTCTTTATAATTTGTTGTTTTTCCCTCAAGCCCAGCCTTTGTAAGAAATATAACGGCCATGGCGCCAAACGGCGTAAGCGCCATTTCTATAACATTTCCTATTAAATTATAGGAAGCCAGTTTTACATATTCCGGTGTTGAAATAAATTTTTCAATCATCGCAGGGTCAGAAAGTATTGCAGTAAGGTCAATATTTGCTCCTATATTGCTGGCCGCAATAGAAACATACCCGCTTAAAAGGTTTATAGGAAAATAAATTATAAGCAGTATAAATAATACGGCAGTCATATTCTGTTTAATCATTGCGTATCCGCAGCCAAGGCACTCCCCTATAGAAAGTATTTTTTTATTTTTTATATCATCAATCAGCATATTCTTCTTTCCTTTCTCTACTCATAAATATAATTATATATTTTTAGAGTATTAAAGTCCATAAAAATTTCCTTAAGCGAATATACATATAGAAACAAAACAATATTGGAGATATTATGCCAACAATTTATTTAAGTCCTTCCACACAGGAGTACAATTATTTTTTAAGCGGAGGAACAGAGGAGCAGTATATGAACCTGCTGGCTGACTATATGGAGCCATATCTTCTTTCAAGCGGAATAGGCTTTGTAAGAAACACACCCGACATGACAGCGGCATCATCAATAAGGCAGTCAAACGCAGGAAACTTTGACCTTCATCTTGCCCTTCACTCAAACGCCGCCCCGGAGTATCTGGCCGGACAGCTTCAGGGCCCGGACGTTTATTATTATCCCAGAAGCATAAGAGGGAGGGAAGCAGCAGAAACGATTGCGGCAAACCTTAAATATATTTATCCCAATCCCGACCTTGTCAATGCTGTTCCCACAACCAGTATAGGTGAGGTAACCCGTACAAATGCTCCTGCCGTGCTTATTGAAGTAGCCTACCATGACAACGCTGAGGACGAGGCATGGATTAAGAACAATCTTGAAGCAATAGCGGTAAACATAGTCCAGTCTCTGACCCAATTTTTCGGAATACCGTTTATCCCTGCGCAAAGCCCAATGGGCGGTACTGTCAGGACCGAGGGCGGTGCCCTTAATATCCGTTCATACCCATCATTTGATTCATATGTAATAGCTACTGCTCCAAACGGAGCGGCAATAACAGTGCTTGGTCAGTATCAGGACTGGTATACGGTAATGTACGGCGACGCCATTGGCTACGCAAACGTACAGTATATAGAGGTTTATTAAGCCCCGTATCTGCCAGTATCGGAGTTGCGGTATCACCCGCAGATGTAACGGATTTTGAAATTACAAAAACGCCGATTATGCGCTTTACAAAACAAAGAAGAGCAGTAAAAACGGTTATACAGTATACTAAATAAAACATGGAGGAATAATTCCTCCATGTTTTATTATTTTCTATCCATTCTATGAACTTCAATTATTCTGCCATACAGCACAGGTGACCTGTTTAAAAGCTCTGTATTCAAAACACTTCCGTTAAGGCCAACAAACTTTCCTCTTTTTTTAACTCCTATTACCGTGTAGCCGTCTAAATTATACAGCCCCCAGGCATTTTCATTTATATCGGCTACATACTTAATTGAAAGAATATTACCGTCAAAAATAACAGGCTCCATTCCTCTGCCTCTGACCATAACAAGAAAATCAGCCCTGTCAGACATTTTTACAGCCTTTATTTTCTCATTGTCGCTGCCTATGCAAAGGCTCCCGTAAATACCCTCTGTTACATCCAGACACAAAAACTCAATATCCCGTTTTCTGCCTCTAAGCGCCTCTCCGATATGTTTTTCAGCCTCGCGTTCCAATATATAATTCACAAAAAATCTGCTTTTTTTATCAAGGCTGCGGTAATTATCCAGAAGCATCTTCTCCTCAAACCAGTATCCGGTTTTTATTCCGACACTATCCTGAAACAGATAATTAGGGTCCAGTCCAAATATGTTTATAATTTTATAAAGGTAGCTTTCTTTAGGAAAGCTTGTACCCCTTTCATAGTTTGCCACGCTGTTTATACTTATGCCAAGCTCATCAGCAAGTTCCTGCTGCGACATACCTTTAGATTTTCTGGCCTCTCTCAGCCTGTCGCCAAAACTCATTTTTAAACCTCCCTCAGCTTTGATATATAAATAATTATACAACAAAAGGAAGCTTAATACATCTTTTTTCGACATTAAATTATGATTATCTGTTCAGATATTTTTTTAAATACCTTCCTGTATAAGACTTATCGCATTGAGTAATCTCCTCAGGAGTACCGCAGGCCACGACAGTACCTCCTCCGTTTCCTCCCTCAGGTCCCAGATCTATGATATAATCCGCTGTTTTAATTACATCCAGATTATGCTCAATTACGACTACAGTGTTCCCGCCGTCAGTAAGTCTCTGCAAAATGTCCACCAGTCTGTGAACGTCCGCCGTATGCAGCCCGGTTGTCGGCTCATCCAGAATATACATGGTTTTGCCTGTACTTTTTCTGCTGAGCTCTGTAGCAAGCTTAACTCTCTGCGCCTCTCCGCCTGAAAGCGTTGTAGACGACTGTCCAAGCTGTACATATGAAAGTCCCACGTCATACAGTGTCTGAAGTTTATTTTTAATCTTTGGTATGCTGTCAAAAAAGCTAAGCGCCTCCTCAACAGTCATATCAAGTACATCTGATATTGTTTTTCCTTTATATTTAACCTCAAGTGTTTCTCTGTTATAACGTTTTCCTCCGCATACGTCACATGGCACATAAATATCTGGAAGGAAATTCATTTCTATTTTTATAATTCCGTCTCCGCAGCAGGCCTCGCATCTTCCGCCCTTTACATTAAAGCTGAAGCGACCCTTGGAATAGCCTCTCATTTTCGCCTCATTGGTTTGAGCGTATAAATCCCTTATCATGTCAAACAGCCCTGTATATGTGGCCGGGTTTGACCTCGGCGTTCTTCCTATGGGCGACTGGTCTATATTTATTACTTTGTCAAGATAATCTTCGCCTAAAATATCATCATGCTTTCCGGGGTAAAGCTTCGCATAGTTTAAATCCCTTGCAAGCCGTTTGTAGAGAATTTCATTAACAAGCGAGCTTTTTCCTGAACCTGATACGCCGGTTATGCATGTAAACACACCTATAGGTATTTCAACATCTATATGCTTAAGGTTATTTTCCTCAGCGCCCTTAATTATCAGATACTGATTATCCGAATTTTTTCTTCTTTCAGCCGGAACCTCAATTTTCTTTCTTCCACTTAGATAAGCTCCTGTCTCGCTCTTCTTGCAGGACTTAATATCCTCGACACTTCCCGCGCAGACTACTTCCCCGCCGTTTCTTCCCGCTCCAGGGCCTATATCAACGATGTAGTCGGCTGCATACATTGTGTCCTCATCATGTTCAACGACAATAAGTGAGTTTCCTAAATCCCTTAAATTTTTAAGGGTAGCTATAAGCTTATCATTGTCCCTCTGATGAAGTCCGATGCTAGGCTCATCCAATATATATACAACTCCGACAAGCCCCGATCCAATCTGTGTAGCAAGCCTAATTCTCTGCGCCTCTCCGCCCGAAAGCGTCCCGGCCGAGCGGCTAAGTGTAAGGTAATCCAATCCGACATCCGCCAAAAATCCTATTCTGGCATTTATCTCCTTCAAAATTCTGTCGGCAATCATGCTGTCCTTTTTAGAAAGCTTCAGATTTTCAAAAAACTCCTTTGTCTCGGTAATACTCATTTCGGTAACCTCGGAAATGTTTTTCTCTCCTACGGTTACAGCCAGTATTTCCGGCTTAAGTCTTTTACCATGGCATACGGGACATTTTACCTCAGTCATATACTGCTCATATTCGCCCCTCATTGCCTCTGAGGTCTCACTGTATCTTCTTTGCAGGTTTCCTATTATTCCGTCAAAGGTATACTCATAGTAGCTTATTCCCTTGGCGCTCATATACTCAATTCTAAGCTTTTCTCCCTTTGTCCCGTAAAATATAATATTTTTTATATCTTCGGAAAGCTCTTCAAAGGGTACGTCAAGGCTGAACTTATATTTCTTTGCAAGCGCCTTAAACAGCTCGGCGCTCATGCTTCCGTTATTTGATATAGAATTAAAGCCGGGAGCAGTTATAGCTCCCTTGGAAATGCTCAAAGAGGTATTAGGCACTATAAGCTCCGGTGAAAATTTCCTCATCATTCCAAGTCCGGTGCATTCAGGACAGGCGCCGCTTGGATTATTGAAAGAGAATGACCTTGGCTCAATCTCAGGTATGCTTATACCGCAGTCCGGACAGGCAAAGCTTTCACTGAATGTTACGCTTTTATCACCTATTATATCGGCAACAATCAAGCCTCCGGATAATGCCGAAGCTGTTTCAACAGAATCAGTCAGCCTTTTTTGAATGCCTTCTCTTATCTTAAGCCTGTCCACAACTATTTCTATAACATGTTTTTTGTTTTTTTCAAGTTTTATCTCGTCTGAAAGGTCATATACCTCACCATCTATTCTTACACGTACATATCCGTTTTTCTTTGCATCCTCAAGAAGTTTCGTATGCTCCCCTTTTCTCCCTCTTACAACGGGAGCCAAAATCTGAATTTTACTGTCCTCAGGAAAAGCCATTATCTGGTCAACTATTTGGTCAATGGTCTGCTTTTTGATTTCTCTGCCGCATTTAGGGCAGTGAGGAATACCTACTCTGGCAAAAAGCAGACGAAAATAGTCATATATCTCTGTAACTGTTCCTACAGTTGACCTCGGATTGTTGTTTGTAGTCTTCTGATCAATGCTTATTGCCGGGGAAAGTCCGCCGATATAATCCACATCCGGCTTATCCATCTGGCCAAGGAACTGACGAGCATACGAGGACAGAGACTCAACATAGCGTCTCTGTCCTTCCGCATAAAGCGTATCAAATGCAAGTGAGCTTTTTCCTGAACCCGATACGCCTGTAAATACTACAAATTTTTCTCTTGGTATGTTCAGGTCTATGTTTTTAAGATTATGAGAGCGCGCTCCCTTTATTTCAATTATGTTTTTACCCATTTTATTCACCGTTTAAATGTTTTTTTATTTCTATCAGTTTATCTCTAAGTTCAGCGGCCCTCTCAAACTGCAGGTCTGAGGCGGCACGTTTCATATCTTTTTCTATTTTAGCAGCTTCCTTACGAAGTTCCTTAATATCCATTGATTCCAAGTCCTTACTAAGACCTTTAGGACGCTTTTCCTCAACAGATTTGGTAGCCTGTATTATATCGTATACCTTTTTCTTTATAGTCTGAGGTGTAATTCCATGCTCCTCGTTATATTTCATCTGTATTTCCCGGCGGCGGTTAGTCTCCGTTATTGCCTTGTTCATGGAATCAGTCATAACATCAGCATACATGATAACACGTCCCTCGGAATTTCTTGCTGCTCGGCCAATCGTCTGGATTAAGCTTGTTTCGGAGCGCAGAAAGCCCTCCTTGTCGGCATCAAGTATAGCTACAAGCGAAACCTCAGGTATGTCAAGTCCCTCCCTTAAAAGGTTTATCCCGATTAGCACGTCAAAAACATCCATTCTAAGGTCTCTTATTATTTCAAGCCTTTCCAGCGTGTCAATGTCGGAATGGAGGTATCTTACCCTTATGCCCATTTCCTTCATATAATCGGTAAGCCTTTCTGCCATACGCTTAGTAAGCGTTGTTACAAGCACCTTATGGCCTTCCTCAACAGTTTTATTAACCTCGCTTATCAGGTCGTCGATCTGCCCCTGTACAGGCTTAACCGTAATTTCAGGGTCAAGCAGACCCGTCGGCCTAATTACCTGCTCCACTGTCTGTTCAGAATGTGCTGCTTCAAATTTTGACGGAGTTGCAGAGACAAATAGCATTTGATTTATTTTGCCTTCAAACTCATTGAATTTAAGTGGTCTGTTGTCAAGGGCGGAGGGCAGACGAAAGCCATATTCCACCAGGGTTGTTTTTCTCGAGCGGTCTCCTTCATACATGCCTCTTATCTGCGGAACCGAAACATGTGACTCGTCGGCAATAATAAGAAAGTCTTTTGGGAAGAAATCTATGAGAGTTCCCGGCGCACTGCCCGGCGCACGCAGTTCCAGCTGCCTGGAATAGTTTTCTATTCCTGTACAAAATCCCATTTCAGACAGCATTTCTATATCATATCTTGTCCTCTGTTCCAATCTCTGGGCTTCCAGAAGCTTGTCCTCTCTTTTAAGCTCAGCCAGTCTGTCCTCAAGCTCTTTTTCTATATTTACAAGGGCAACCTGCATCTTTTCCTTGGATGTAACATAATGAGAGGCCGGAAATATAACTACATGTTCTCTTGTACCAATTACATTTCCTGTTACCACATCTATTTCCGATATTTTATCTATTTCGTCTCCAAAAAACTCAACCCTAATTGCGCTTTCACTGCTGGCCGCGGGAAATACCTCAACAACATCGCCCCTTACACGGAAGTTGCCTCGTTCAAACTCAATTTCATTTCTGCTGTACTGAAGCTCCACAAGTCTCCTCAGTACATCGTCCCTGTCTTTTTCCATTCCGGACCTGAGTGAAAGCGACATGCTTTTATATTCCTCAGGGTCTCCCAAGCCATATATACACGACACACTGGCAACCACAAGCACATCCTCCCTCTCAAAAAGTGCGGATGTGGCTGAATGCCGCAGTTTATCTATTTCATTGTTTATAGACGAATCCTTTTCAATATAAGTATCTGTGCTTGGCACATAGGCCTCAGGCTGATAATAATCGTAATAGGATACAAAATACTCAACAGCATTGTTGGGGAACAGCTCCTTAAACTCACTGTAAAGCTGTGCAGCCAACGTCTTATTGTGGGCAATTACAAGAGTAGGCTTCTGCAGTCCAACAACAATGTTGGCCATAGTAAAAGTTTTGCCGCTTCCTGTAACGCCAAGAAGAGTCTGAAATTTTTTACCCTCCTTAAATCCGGCCACTAGCTTTTCAATAGCCTCAGGCTGGTCTCCTGTAGGCTTATATTTTGACACGATTTCAAATTTAGGCATGGTGCACCTCCTAGCCAACAAACATTTGTTCTATTATATCACATATTTTCGCAAATAACAGTAGTATTTCGCAAAATTTTACGAAAATACTTTTGTAATTTCTGTAATACCGAACAGCCCTTTCAGTCAAAAATAATTTTGGCCGAAAGGGCTGTTTAGTCATTTTATTATATTCATTTTTTTAAGGGCATCAAGAGCGGCCGACTGTTCCGCTTCCTTTTTGCTTTTCCCTCTTCCCTCTCCGAGCAGGCGGCCCTCATGCCTTACCGCAGCCATAAACAGCTTATCATGGTCAGGCCCTGATTCACCGACTATCTCGTAGTGTATAGGTTCCTTGCTTGTTTTCTGGATTTCCTCCTGCAGTCTTGTTTTGCAGTCGATTATATTGAGCGCAAGCCTTATTCTTCCCACTGTGCTTTCAAGCTGTCCCAGAATATGCCTTCTGGCCGCGTCAAAGCCGCCGTCCAGATACACTGCTCCAATAACTGCCTCAAAAGCATCAGCAAGTATTGAGTCACGATGTCTTCCGCCGGTTGTTTCTTCACCCTTGCCAAGCATTATATAATCGCTGAGGCTTATGTCCCTTGCTCTTTCGGCAAGGCTTCCCTCACATACAGTTCCCGCTCTCAGCTTTGTAAGCTCACCCTCCGGCATATGGGGGTAATTCTTAAATATATAATCGCTTATAACAAGCTCTAACACAGCGTCGCCCAAAAACTCCAGCCTCTCGTTGTTATCATATTTTTCAATATGCTTTTCATTGGCATAGGAGCTGTGGGTAAAAGCCTTCCTTAAAAGCTCAATATTATTGAATTTATATTTAATTATATCTTCAAATTGTTCCAGGTTTGAATTGTTCATGATTACTCCGCAACCACATTACTAATATAATCAATAGCATCCTTAACAGTCTTAATTTTGTCAGTATCATCTGTATTAAAAGTAACCTCGTATTCCTCCTCAAGAGCCGAAATTACCTGAAAAAGGTCAAATGAATCGGCACCAAGGTCAGCAAAGGCAGTTTCTTCTTTAATCTCCTCCGGTGATACACCAAGCTGTTCCGCAATGATATTCATAACATTAGATGTGTCCATAAGATAATTCTCCTTTATTCGTGTATTAATTTCTCAATTTTAGCGACCGTGTCTTTTTCAATAAAGCTTATGCTCTGCTTAATGCAGTTTGTAACCGCAGGAGCCTTGCAGCTGCCATGCATTTTCATTACCAGCGCCTTAAGGCCGATATAAGGAGCTCCGCCGACCTGGTCGGAATCAAAATTCTTTTTAATATTGCTGAATGGAGTTTTTAAAGCGGCAGCGGCAAGCTTATAGGGTCCCTTTGTAATTTCACCCTTAATAAGCGTAAGCAGCGCCTTGCTTAATCCCTCCGTAAGCTTAAGAATTGTATTTCCCTCGAAGCCGTCACATACTATTATGTCCGCTGCGCCATAAGGAATATCAACTATTTCAGCGTTTCCTATAAAATTTATATCGGAATTTTCCAAAAGGCCGTATACTTCCTTTACAAGCATGTTTCCTTTTTCCTTTTCAATACCGATATTGGCCAGTCCAACTGTAGGATTTTTTACGCCAAGTACATTTTCGGCGTATACCGATCCCATTTTAGCAAACTGCTCAAGATACTGAGGCTTGCAGTCAACATTTGCTCCGCTGTCCAAAAGAAGTGAAAACCCTTTGAGCGTAGGAAGACATGTGGCCAACGCAGGTCTGTCTATACCCTTTATTCTGCCTACGGTTACAGTACCGCCGACAAAAAGCGCTCCTGTGCTCCCCGCCGATATGAATGCCGAGGCTTTATTTTCCTTAACAAGGCCAAGTCCTACCATCATTGATGAGTTTCGCTTATGTCTAACGGCTTCTGTAGGTGCCTCATCAGTGCCAATAACTTCATCGGCATTAACAACCTCTATGCTGTCTTTATCATAAGTATATGATACAAGTTCTTTATTTACAATATCTTCTTTTCCAACAAGCAAAACTTTTACAGGATAGAGCTTTACAGCCTCAACAACTCCTTTTACTATTTCAAAGGGCGCGTTGTCTCCGCCCATAGCGTCTACCGCAACTACAATATTTCTTTCCAAAAGCCTTTCACCTCTTTTGTCTATTATTTACAAAGAACAAAATAAGGCAGCCAAATAACAGCTGCCTTAAGGTTTATAATCAGTCTACAGGTGTAACAACCTTCTTGTTATATGAGCCGCATGCTTTGCAAACATGGTGGGGCACCATCAGCTCGCCGCATTTGCTGCACTGTACAAGTGTAGGTGTCGCAATCTTCCATGTAGCTGCTTTTCTTTTACCTTTTTTTGATTTTGAGACTCTTCCTTTGGGTACTGCCATTTCTCTTTACACCTCCTCATCGAATTTGAGAAGAGAACGTAAACTTTCAAACCTTGGATCTATATACGTCGTATCACAGCCGCAATCTTTTAAATTAAGATTTTGTCCGCATACCGGGCATAAGCCTTTGCAGTCTTCGCTGCATACAACCTTCATTGGCAGAGACGCCAATATAATTCTTATCACAGTTGATGTAAGGTCTATAGAATCTCCCGAAAAAGTTTCTATCTCTTCGTCATAACTTGCATTGCTGCTGAACTTTTCATTCAGATTGAAGTCAATAGATATTGTGACAGGTGACAGGCACCTGCCGCAGGGCATACTTACATCTACGGAACCCTTTCCTTCAATGTAATATGTGTCCTCTTCCTTTATTACTTCTCCTTCAAGACTAACAGGCGTTATAAAAACCGCCTCATCAGGACAATTGGCCGCCCCTTTCAAGTCCTCCGTAAAGCTGAAAGGAAACCTTGCCTCCCGTCTGCCCGAAACAGCGGAAATGTTAATATTCATAGTTATTAATCACCCCTGCAAGTCATACTTTTACAATTATACTAACTACATAAATATTTGTCAATCAAAACTTTTATAAACAGCATACGCTGTTTATAAAAGTTTATGGACGATTACTTTTTAAGAGCTTCTACGATTTCCTTTGTATCTCTTGCGATAACAAGCTCCTCGTTTGTAGGTATTACAAATACCTGTACTCTTGACTGCTTTGTTGTGATTTCCACAGCCTTGCCTCTCTGGCTGTTGCTGTAAGAATCAAGCTCTATTCCAAGATATCTGAGGTAGTCACAGATAACCTGTCTCATTGTAGCGCTGTTTTCGCCAAGTCCGGCCGTGAATACGATTGCATCCACTCCCTTCATAGCTGTTACATATTCGCCGATAGTCTTAGCTACGCGGTATGCGAAAAGGTCAAGCGCTGATGTTGCTCTTGCATTTCCTTCGCCCTCAGCTGCTTCGATGTCACGGAAGTCACTGGATACGCCTGATATACCAAGAACGCCTGATTCTTTGTTAAGAATGTGGTCCATCTGGTCAATTGTAAGGTTTTCCTTCTTCATTATATAGAGGATTGCAGCAGGGTCAACGCTTCCACTTCTTGTTCCCATTGCAAGTCCGTCAAGAGGAGTAAAGCCCATAGATGTATCTACAGAAATTCCCTTTCTTACTGCACATATGCTTGCGCCGTTTCCAAGGTGGCATGTAACAATCTTAAGCTCTTCAATGGGCTTGCCCATAAGTCTGGCGCATTCCTGTGAAACAAATCTGTGGCTTGTTCCGTGGAAGCCGTATTTACGAACCTTATATTTTTCATAGTACTCATAAGGAAGAGCGTAAAGATATGCTTTTTCAGGCATTGTCTGATGGAATGCTGTATCAAATACACCTACCTGGGGAACGCCGGGCATAAGCTTCTCACAAGCCTCAATACCGATAATATTTGCAGGATTGTGAAGAGGAGCAAGGTCAATACATTTCCTTAACGCATCCTTAACCTCCTCAGTAATTAATACTGAGCTTGCAAAATATTCGCCGCCGTGTACTACACGGTGTCCTACAGCGCCGATTTCAAGAGTTGAGCCGATTACTCCATGGTCAGCGTCAACAAGCGCGTCCATAACAGCCTTTACAGCAGTTGCATGGTCGGGAAGAGGGTCGTTTGATACAAATTTATCCTTGCCTTCAGCCTCGTGTTTAAGAACTCCGTCAATGCCTATTCTTTCGCAGAGACCCTTTGCGAGAACATTCTCTGTTTCGCTGTCTACAAGCTGATATTTAAGTGAGGAACTACCGCAGTTTAATACAAGAATTTTCATTTTGTGTTTCTCTCCTTATCTTTATTTATCTTAAAGTATATATTTACATAATTGTTGCCTGGAATGCTGTAAGAGCAACGCATGCTACAATATCCTCAGCGTTGCAGCCCCTAGAAAGGTCATTTACAGGTGCAGCGAGTCCCTGGAGAACAGGTCCGAAAGCCTTTGCGCCTGCAAATCTCTGAACAAGCTTGTAACCGATATTTCCAGCGTCGATATCAGGGAAAATAAGAACGTTTGCTTTTCCAGCCACATCGCTTGTAGGAGCCTTGAGCTCTCCAACCTCTTTAACAATGGCGGCGTCAAGCTGAAGCTCTCCGTCAAGCTTGATTTCAGGATGCTTTTCTTTTGCTATTCTTGTAGCTTCAACAACTTTTGTAACGTCAGCATGTTTTGCAGAACCCTTTGTTGAATGGCTGAGCATAGCAACTCTCGCATCTCCGCCAACAAACGCTTCAAAGCTTACGGCTGAAGCAGTAGCAATAGCGGCGAGCTCTTCAGGATTAGGATTCTGGTTAAGAGCGCAGTCAGCAAAAAGAAGAACTCCGTTGTTTCCGTATGTTTCATCCTTGCAGCACATAACGAAGAATGATGAAACAAGCTCTGTTCCAGGAGCTGTCTTAAGTATCTGAAGCGCAGGTCTTAATGTATCGGCTGTTGAATGAATTGCGCCTGATACCATACCGTCAGCAACTCCGATTTTAACAAGAAGAACTCCGAAGTATGTGTAATCTGCCTTTGCTGTAGCAAGTGCTTCCTCAGGCGTAAGGCCTTTGCTCTTTCTTGCTTCACAGAACGCTGCAACAACTTCGTCCATTCTTTCGTAGTTTTCCGGGTCAATGATAATAGCCTTTGAAAGGTCGCAGCCCTTTCCAGCCTCAAGTACTTTTTCTCTATTTCCGATGAGAATGAGATTAGCCATATCCTCTTTAAGAATCATATCCGCAGCGTCCAGAGTCCTTCTCTCATACGCCTCGGGTAAAACTATAGTTTTTTTATTTTTCTTTGCTCTCTCTTTTATGCTGGTTAAGAAATCCATTACAAAAGCCCTCCTAGTAATATATTGTTAAATATTTTATGGGCGGTACTTGTCCGCCCTCATAATTATACAAGTCTAATTATATAACCAAGCAGCAAAATAGTCTATATAAAAATTACATAATTTTTTCAATTATACCGGCCTGTTACTGACATCTACAGCAATTGTCGTTAAGCCTGCCCCGTCAAAATTTCATGTAAAAACTTAAGTTTTTAAAGGATGTATATTATTGTTTTTATATGTATACAAAACCGTATTTGACCGAATATAATAAAAGCAGAAATTGTTATAAAATCTCACAATTATCTTACGATATTTGGTATAATATATTTAGTTTTATATAAGGAGGGTTCAGCATGAATACAACGGCGATAGTAGCCGAATATAACCCGTTTCATAACGGTCACAAGTTTCATCTGCGTTCAGCAAGGAAAGCTACCTC
>URCD01000007.1 GCA_900546215.1 uncultured Eubacteriales bacterium
TTCAATGATAAGCAACTATGTGAAGCATAAGCTCGTAAAAGCGCCTGAAAGGAAGCAGTATTTTGCCGAACATATAGCGTGCCTTATTTTTATTGCGGTTGTAAAGCAGGTTGTGGCATTGGACGATATAAGGGTAATGTTTGGCGTTCAAACAGAGAGCTATGACATTAAAACGGCCTATAACTATTTTTGCGATGAGTTTGAGAATACACTCTACTTTGCCTTTGGCACGACTGAAACTTATGCCCAGCTCGGTAAAACAACATCTGATGCTAAGGATTTGCTGAGGAATGCTATTAATGCTGTCGTAACTAAAATATATCTGGATAAGTACGTCTCCGCATTCAGACAGATTGAAACAGTTTCCCATCAAATTTAAAAGCCCGTATTTACTGTAAAAGTAAATACGGGTTATTTTTAGTTTAATGAAAATTTGTATATATTATCATAATCCATGCCGACAGAAATATCAACGGTCTGCTCGGTAAGGTTATATACACAGCTCCACTGGGTTGAACTGCGTTTTTCAGGCTTAGGCTCCTGCTTAGCTGCCTCTAATATGTCCATTGCACCTTCTTCGGTTATAACGCCGTCTGTCTCAGCAAGCATTCTGACAATTATGTCATATCTGTCCTGACCTCCGCCAAAATCATAATCTCCCGGAGTAAGCAGGAAGTTTGTAGCAACACTTTCATCTAATACACTCATCTCATTATCTATGTATTCTACAACAACGCTTTTTCCGGAGGCGTCTGAAATCTGAAAATGGTAGCAGCTGTTTGCGGAAGCGTGCATATCATAATTTTTAAGCATTTCTACAGCCTCATCAACAGTAGCACATTTATCAAGTATCATTCTGATTGCGGAAGTAGTCGTTATATCTACTTTATCAGTCTGCTGGTTTGTCGGCTCGGTATCTATCTGAAGTACGCCTGCTGCCAGCCCCTTCTCATTTATACCATCTAGTGGAGTGTAGGGCGAGGCCAGTGTGAGAAACGAGGATTTCATATCAAGAGGAAGCTTATCCTCGGAATAGCCTATATATGCAAGGTTTACCATGCTGATTGATTTATAGCCATTATCAGGCTCGGTTCTTACAAATAAAGCAGGTGAGTAGTACATATCAAAGTTTCTGCCGAAAATTCTTTCACCGTCCGGTGTTTCTGCGGCAAAAGTACTGCAGCCAAGATCCGGCAAATTAAAATTCAAAGGAATTCCGTGAAGCAGCTGTCCAACAATAAAGCTCACAAGCTCATTGTCAGTTGAAGCTCCTGTTTCAAGAAATTCATCAAATCCGTAGTCGCCTTTAAAGTCCATTGTGAACAGCTGGGTATCTCCTATGCGTTCAATGCTGTTTAATGTCCTTACAAGATTTCCAAATAGTGACCAAAGGATGATCAGAGCAATTATAATTATGGCCAGAACAGCTAGGGCTGCCTTTTTCCAAATGTTTTTTGACTTTTTTTCCATTACATTCTCCTTAATAATAAAATAGTTAAAAAATTTAACTATTTTATTATATATGAATATAAAATTATGTCAAGGCAAATTTAGATAATCAGACAGATACGAATAACCTTCTTTCACAATATTTTCTGACGGAATAAAACGAAGAGAGGCGCTGTTGATACTATATCTTTTCTGACCACTCGGCCCGTCAGTATAAATGTGGCCAAGATGAGCTCTTCCAATACGGCTTGAAGCCTCTATGGTTAAATTTTCATCGAGTACGTCCGGCTCCTCTATAACAGCGTTTGGGTCGATTGGTTTAGAGAATGTCGCAAATCCTGTTCCTGCATCATATTTGTCGCTTGAACTGAAAAGGGGTTCTCCGGTAGTAATGTCAACATATATACCACTGTCAAATTTATCCCAGTATTCATTTTTAAAGGGCTCCTCAGTTGCGTTTTCCTGTGTTACGCAATATTGAAGGGGAGTGAGAGCTTCTTTAAGCTCCTGACGGGTCTTTCTTGTGTACATTGAAGGGTCTACAATTGCCGATTTTAGCTTTTCAATACCTTTGAAATTTATATGACAGTAACCATTAGGGTTTTTTTCAAGATATTTTTGATGATAATTCTCAGCCTTAACATATTTTGTGAGAGGCTTGCACTCAATTACAATTGGTTCATTGTACCTTTTTTGAAGCTCATCCAGGGAATTGAGAATTATTTCGCGCTCGCTTTCATCGGTATAGAAAATTCCAGTGCGGTACTGGCTTCCCCTGTCAGCTCCCTGCCTGTTTAATGTAGTTGGGTCAATTGTGTAGTAATATTCGTTAAGCAGGTCTGTCAGACTGATTATGTCAGCATTATATATTACCTTAACGGTTTCGCAGTAGCCAGTTTTAAATTGATGAAGGTCGCTGTATTTCACATTTTCTGTCCAGCCATTGGCGTAACCAGCCTCGGTTTTTATTACCCCATCGACATACGTGTCCATATATTTTTGAAGTCCCCAGAAGCAGCCTCCTGCTAAATATATCGTTTTTTCATTCATATAAACAGCTCCTTATTTATAAACCTGCTAACGGAATACAGCCATCAGCAGTGTTCCTACAGTTATTATGGATAATCCAAGGAAAGCTTTTTTAGACAGCCTCTCATTAAATACAAAGTATGAAAAGACTATTGATACTATTATGCTCAGCTTATCAATCGGTACTACTACGCTTACTATGCCGTTTTGTATAGCATTATAATAGCACAGCCATGAAGCACCGGTAGCAAACCCGGACAGCAGTATAAATTTTAGTTCCTTGGGATTTATAGTTTTTGCCAATCGTGCCTTGCCTTTGTATATAACTATAAGCCAAGCCATTATAAGTACAACAGAGGTGCGTATTGCTGTTGCTAAGTTTGAGTCAATACCGGTTACTCCTATTTTGACAAGTATTGATGTAAGTGCGGCAAAAACAGCGGACAGTAGAGCATATATCAGCCAGCTGTTTTTAATACTTTGACCATGAGTATCTTTCTTTTCTATCATTAAAAGTGTACCTGCGGCTATTAAAAATGTTCCGATTATTTTGACAGAAAGGTTATTTGTCTCTTTAAATAGAATAACTGCAAATATAACAGTCAGAATTGTGCTGGATTTATCAATAGGAACAACTTTATTAATGTCGCCTGTGGAAAGCGCTTTGAAATAGCATATCCAAGAAGCTCCAGTCGCTATACCTGATAGTATCAGAAATATCAGCGGCCTAGCACTCACCATGACGGAAGTTTTAAGAGAACCCGTAATAAATACCATAATCCAAGAAAAAACAAGTACGACTACAGTCCTAACGGCCGTAGCAACATCTGAATCAGTTTCTTTTATTCCGCATTTAGCCAGAATTGAGGTAAGTCCTGCAAACAAAGCTGACATAAAAGCCATAACAAGCCACATAAAGTACACCTCCCAAATTAAATTTATTCTAAAGGATAATGAAATTATATTCAAGTAAGAGTGAAAATAAAGGATCTATGGTTGTCTTGCAAATAGTATATAAATCAGTTACAATTAGTTAAATATATCAAATGCATCGGTGACAGATGTTTTATTAGGAGGACAGCCATGTACGAAAAAGTTCATTCTAATCCGGACGTATATAAAGTGTTTGTTCCGCTTCCGGATAATCCGCTTCAAAATCTTAACTGCTTTGTGATAAAATCAGATAAAAGAAATCTTATCATAGACACAGGCTTTAACCGTCCTGAATGTGAAGATGCAATTCGCACCGGCCTTGCTGAACTTGAGATAGATATAAATAATTCAGATTTATACCTCACCCATCTTCACAGCGACCATGTAGGGCTGGCGGCGAGCATAATGCCCAAGGACGCGACAATATATATGGGCAGGGTCGATTACGACTATCTTATGACTTCCGTTACGGGCTCCCATTGGGAGGACACTGATAAGGCTTTTCTCTCACATGGATTTCCACAGGACAAAATAATTGAGCTGCATACTAAAAACCCGGCAAGGGCATTTCAGGTGGCAGGTACCTTTGACGCTGTTAAGCTGGAAGACGGTGATAAATTTAATGTCGGCGACTACGAGTTCAAATGCATATATGTACCTGGACATACTCCAGGAAATACCTGCTTGTATTATGAAAAGGCAAATCTTATGTTTTTGGGGGATCATGTTCTTTTTGATATTACACCCAATATTACTGCATGGTTTGGGGTAAAGGATTCATTAAGCAGCTACATAGACAGCCTGAAAAAAATAAGGGAATATAAAATGGTTACGGCTCTGCCCGCACATAGAAATACAAAGGGAATAAACGTATATGACAGAATTGACCAGCTCTTGCTTCACCATGAGGAGAGGCTTAAGGATACTGAGAAGGTTGTTAAAATGATACCCGGTTCGACTGCTTATGAAATAGCCGCCTATATGAAATGGCAGATGAGAGGCAGAAATTGGGAAGAATTTCCCGTAAGTCAGAGATGGTTTGCGGTAGGAGAGACAATCGCTCATCTTGATTACCTAATGACAAGAGGCATGGTTAAATGCGATGTGGACTCAGAGGGAGTTCACAGATACACTTTAATTTAAAACAAAAAAATCCAAGGCATATGCCTTGGATTTTTTTACTCAATAAGCTTAGCAAGCGCAAACGTTTACTGCTTTAAGTCTTGAGCTGTCTTTGGGATCTTTTTCTATATCAAAAGTAACTTTCTGTCCGTCTTCAAGACTTTTGAAGCCTCTTGAAGCGATTGCAGAAAAATGTACAAATACATCTTCGCCAGTTGTGTCATTTGTGATAAATCCAAATCCTTTTTGTGAGTTAAACCATTTTACTGTACCATTATTCATTCTTGGTACCTCCATATTATTATTAGTACTCAGGGAATAAAAAAATGGCCTCCGAATATAAGTCATTAAATAGGACTTATAAATGAGACCAATTCAAATCAACTTGATTACTAAAATTTACTTTACCACAAATATATTTGAATGTCAAGAAAAATTTTCGATATATTCTTCAAGCGTAATGTTGTTTTTCATAATGTATTCGGCGGCTTCCGTCCCAACATACCGAAAATGCCATGATTCGTAGTCAATTTGGGTTATATCTTCCTTGTCCTTTGGGTAGCGGAGTATAAAACTGTATTTCCAGCAGTTTTCCCTAAGCCATTTATTTTCTTCGGTGCTTTCCTGCGCTTCGTCAAGGAGCTGATAGTCGGCCGCTACTATGTCAAGGGCCAGACCCGTTTCATGCTCGCTGTAACCGGGAGGCATTACCTGTCTTGTTGCCTCGTTATATGCTTCTTCATAATCCATACCTTGTGACATGTAGTCATCAATGTCCGAGTTCAATATTTCTTCCTGCCTTGAAGTGCTCCTGTATGCACTGGCGACACAAAAATCCAGTCCTTTATTTGTGCCGTCTGTAAGCATTTCCTTAAGGGCACCATAAATTGACTCGTCTACCTGTGAATAGCCGTTGTTAAGGGTTTTTAAATTTACACTGTAATCATCGGGAAGCTTATTGTTCTTGTTTACCAGTATTAAGTAGCGGCTGTTTTCAACCGAAGGGTTTTTCAAGGTTGCTTTTACGCTTTTGACGACAGGGTCTGCCGAAGCTGGAGACGGCATTTTTAAAAGTGCTGCGGCACATATGGCAAAGGCTGATACCTGTAAAATTAATAATCTTCTGTTTTTTCTTCTTCTCATTGAAATTACCTCCTTATCACATAGCAAGGATAATTCAATGAGGTATCTCAATTGTACAGGCTTTGTATCAAAGTTGTAAAACTAAAAAATATTAATATCATTCGGAAACCTTTTTATCAATATATCCGTCGACGTCAACAGAAGAGCTGTTATAAATATCAGTATAGTACTGCAGCATATATATATTTTCTATACCGCACGTAAAATAATAATCTCCGTTAAGAATAATAAATGAAGCATACTGATCTTTATACTTAAGATTTGAAAATGTCTGGTAATCAATTGTAAATGGCTCAGAATAGCTGTCGGCGCCATAATAGCTGATTACATTATTATAATAATCACTTCCGCTAAAGGTAAAATTATGAAGGGCTGTTTCTTTCGGCAGCATAACAGCGCTGTAATAAATACAGTAATTTTCTGAGTCCATAAGGAAGGCACCCTCATATCCGCCATCTCCCTTTAAATAAACCACGTTGCAGGACAGGCTTCCTTCCGGGGTATATAAATTTAGATATTCTGTATACTGAATATCTCCATACAGGTCATACTCTGATAAATCAGGTATAATTCCAAGACTGCACAGCTGTTTAAGCTGGGTCACAAATCCGTCCTTAAACTCCTGCGGCATATCGGAAGCGCCTATTGAATATATGGAATTCAGGCCGACTCCGTATTTTAAAGCTGATTCAGCTGTGCTTAGTATGCTGTAAATTTTTTCACCGTTATCCTGATAGCTCAGATTTTTTATATCTTCCTCCGGCTCCAAAGAACTTACCTTGTCCAGCATTTTGATATCGGCTTGCCTTCCATAAAGCATAGGCAGTGAAAAAGAGAGTACAAAAACCGAAAGGGCGCAGGTTACAGCCGCAGTATATTTAGCTCCGCTTTTCATTTGTGCGGCCTCCTTTCATAGGGAGATAAAGACTTATAACCGTACCAACTCCCTCTGTGCTTTTGATTTCCCATTTGCCGTTATGAAGCTCAATTATTTTTGAACAAAGTGAAAGCCCCAGTCCGGCGCCGCCTTCCTTTCTGGCTCTGGATTTATCAACCATATAGAACGCTTCGGTAATACGCACTAAATCCTTTTGCGGTATTCCAATGCCGTTGTCTTTGACTGATATTTTATAAAAGCCTCTGTCCCTACGGCACTTGATTTCAATTTGAGAGTTTTCAGGAGAGGCCTTCCTGGCGTTATCAATAAGGTTTATCAGTAGCGAGGAGAGCAGATCCTTGTCTCCCATAATATATCCTCTAGAATATGTTATTGAAAGGTCAATGCCCTTTTCCTCAAGAGACGGAAAAACAACCTCATATACCTCAGTCAAAAGTGTTTCTATACTGATTTTTTTGAATGAAATACTTTTCCTTCCAGACGAGATTAGCTCTAAAAGCTTGAATGAAAGGTTCTCAAGCCTTTTACCCTGAAGATATATATAATTAGCGTATTCCATGGTTTCCTCAGGGGGAAGCTGCATTGTACGTATCATGTCCGAGTAGCCTATAATGGAGGTGAGAGGAGTTTTGAGCTCATGGGCAAAGGAGGCGGTAAAGTCCTCCTGCTTTTCAGCCCGGTCCTTCAACTCGTCTATTTTCTGCTCTATGCTGTCGGCCATAAAATTAAAATCTCGGGAAAGCATAGCTATTTCATCATTCCCGTTAAGCTTAGAGCGTACATCATAATTACCTTTGGCAAACCTCCGGGCTGTCTTTGACAGTGAGGATATAGACTTTGTAAGGAAATGTGAGACTATAAGTGTAACTAGGGCTGTCAGAATAACAGCCAAAACTGTGATTAACTGTATCTGGCTTACTGTAGAAGCCCTGTCATCGTAGATATAGGTTATATCCTTAGTTGTCTCAATATAGTACTGTGATGAGGTGGCCTTAATTGGGCTTGCAAATATCAGCTTCTTACTGCTTCCATCCTCGGATATTTTATAAACCCTATTTGTATCAGACAGCTCTTCAGGCAGCATATGTATATCAATGGAAGGGCTGCTTTCATACAGCAGGGAACCTTCCTTGTCATATAGGCAAAAATAGTATTTTCCGCGGTTTATACTTTCGTCCATATTTTTTGCAACAGAAGCAAGCCTTTCCGGCGTCATTGTATTTTCACTTAAAGAATTGACAGTCATTTCATAAACTATTTTAAACATTCGGTTTTCAGAGTTCATCTGCTCTGTTTCCCTTTCAATGGTGCTGTCAAAGGATGAAAAAACAATCCATGTTCCAAAAAAGCTGAAAGCTATTGTCATCATAATTGTAAAGGAGAAAAATATTTTCCAAAAAAATTTCATTTATCAGCCCTCATTAAGCTTTGAATATATACCCGACCTTATATACAGCGGAAATGTGATTTCCCAAGTCCAGCTTCTTTTTCAGCCTCTGCACATGCAGGTCTATGGTGCGGCTGTCCCCGTCATACTCCGCTCCCCAGACGTTCTCATATATCGTTTCACGGTAAAGGGCTACGTTTTTGTTCTTTACAAATAACAGCAGAAGCTCATACTCCTTTAATGTAAGCTGAATTGGGATTTTATTCTTTGTTACGCTGCGTTCTTCGGTATTTATTTCAATATCATTGACTTTTATTACTTTTTCGGTTTTAATATATCTTCTTAATACAGTCTCAACTCTTGCGAGCAGTTCTATAATCTCAAAGGGCTTTGAAATATAATCGTCTGCCCCAAGCCTTAAACCCTTTACCTTTTGAGCGGTGCTTCCCATTGCGGTTATAAAAATGACGGGAGTTGAAACGCTTTTGGCGTATTCAAGAAGTTCGTATCCGTCAATTTTGGGCAGCATTATATCCAGCAAAATAAGGTCGTAATTATTTTCGGATATTTTATCCGCAGCTTCCATGCCGTCGAAAGCGCAGTCGCAGGAATAACCTGATTTTACAAGATTTATTCGTATTAAATTGGATATTAATTCTTCGTCTTCAGCTATAAGTATTTTTATCATTTTAACGCTTCCTTATGGAGTATTTATGTAACAATTATAACACTTTTTTGTATCTTAGATGTATCATGTAAAGAAAAAGCTGAACAACAAGTTCAGCTTTAATTTAAGGTTATAATTAATATTAAAGTGCCTTTTTACTCCAAACCCTTGGTGAAAATAAGATAAGCATAGGGAATATCTCAAGCCTTCCTGCCAGCATACAGAAAGTAAGCACAAGCTTGCTGAAGCCGGAAAATATACTGAAATTACCCATTGGACCTACAAGTGAGAAACCGGGGCCGATATTTCCGAGCGCGGCTATTACTGCTGTAGCTGTTGTTTCAAAATCATATCCGTCAACAGATATAATTATAATGGCGATAAAAGCTATTACTGTATACATAGCCACAAATACAAGAACATTTACTAATATACTGTTGTCGAGAGTGGAATTTTCTATCTTAACAGTCTGAACCCTTCTTGGATGAATTATCATTCCTATTTCTCTTCGTGCGGCTTTAAAAATTATTAGAAGCCTGGCGACCTTAATGCCGCCTCCCGTTGAGCCGGCAGATGCGCCTATAACCATTAATGTAAGCAGTATTATTTTACTGAACATGGGCCACAGATGAAAGTCTACGGTGGAGTATCCGGTAGTTGTCATAATACTTGAAACCTGGAATGACGAATATCTCAGGGAAGTAATAAAGCTGTCCCCATACAGGGGCATAATATTTCCCGCTATCAAAAGCATTGACATTATGGCGATAATGAAATAAAGTTTAAATTCCTCATTATCCCTCACAAGGCCGGACTGTCTGCTCAGCATATAATAATACATGTTGAAATTGACGCCGAAAAGAAGCATAAATACTGTTGTAATTACCTCTGCGGCGACATTGTTATATCCGCCTATGCTGAGATTAAGGTTTGAGAATCCTCCTGTTCCTGCGGAGCCCATAGCCGTAATGAGTGAATCATATAAAGGCAGGCCGCTTATCAGCAGAAGTACGACTTGTATGACCGTAAGGCAGAAATATATCTTGTAAAGCAGTTTGGCGGTTTCTTTGATTTTAGGTACAAACTTTCCTGGAGCAGGACCTGGGCTTTCAGCCCTCAGAAGCTGTACGGTTGAGCCGTTCATATTAGGCATCATTGCCAGTACAAATACCAAAACCCCCATGCCGCCTATCCAATGGGTAAAGCTTCGCCAAAAAAGCAGTCCATTGGAAACAATTTCTACATTTTTCAATATTGTAGATCCTGTTGTGGTAAAGCCTGACACCGTTTCAAAGAAGCAGTCAATAAATGATTCAAAATACCCGCTTAAATAAAACGGTACAGCCCCAAATAATGAAAGCATTATCCATGATAGGGAAACCGTCACAAATCCTTCCCTTGAACGGAAATTTGTCTTTTTAGGTTTTATACTGGACAGGCAGTGCCCTATTATAAAAAGCGGGATTGCCGTGTATAAGAAATACATTGCGTCTCCGCTTTGGTACAGCACTGATATTGCAACCGGCAGCATCATTAAAACAGCTTCCGTTTTAAGTACGAAGCCCATAAGTTTAAAAATAAGTAAGTAATTCAAGCTTAACGACCTCCGTTTTCAAATACGTCATTTAGGTCAGTAACCTTTGAATTGCTGCATACCATTACCAAGCTGTCTCCGTTAAGAATGCAGTCGTTTCCTGAAGGTATTATAACCTTGCCGTTCCTTTCGATAGCTGCTACTATAAAATTCTTTTTAAACTGAATATCCTTAAAGGGTATGCCAAGATTATATGTTGAGCTGTCTGCCAAAAATTCCAATGCCTCGGCCTTACCGTCAACTATATGATACAGTGTCTCTATGTTGGCATGTCCTATGGAGTTGTTAAGCGCCCTTACAAAACGGATAATCTGCACTGCGGTTATATTTTTAGGGCTGATGATACTGTCTATTCCAAAGCTTTCTATAATTTCATCATAGCCTGCCCGGTTTATCTTTGCCACGACCTTAGGAACACCTATTTTAGAGGCGTGCAGGGCAATAAGAAGGTTTTCCTCGTCTCTGCCGGTGATGGTAACGGCAGAGGAGAAGGAGGCCATGTCTTCTTCGTCTAAAAGCTCGTAGTCGCTTCCATCGCCGTTTATAATTACACATTCAGGCAATAGCTCGTTAAGCTCATAGCACTTTTCTCTGTTTATTTCTAAAAGCTTGACGCTTATACCTACACCCGTAAGGAATTTGCAGAGGTAGTACGCTATTCTTCCTCCGCCGACTACAAATGCGGACTTTGAACTGCTTGTTCCTCTTTTTATCTGTTTAAAGAAATTGTAGATTTCTGCCGGCTCTCCTATAACATAAAACAGGTCGTCGGTACGGGCAACGTAATTGCCGTCAGGGATTATTACCTCTCCGTTATGTACTACGGCGCAGAAAATAAGGGACAGCTTTACCTTTGACATTATTGCCGATATACTCTGTCCGTTTAATATGCCGTCCTCTTTTATACGAAAGGACACCATCTCTACTTTTCCGTCTACAAACGTTTCAACATTGATGGCGGTGGGAAACCTCAATACTCTGGCTATTTCGGCCGCGGCCTCCTCCTCAGGATTTATTACCATATCAAGCCCCATTTCTTTTCTAAGAGTAGAGAGCTCTTCGGAATATTCGGGATCCCTTATCCTGGCTATTGTATGCTTTGCTCCAAGCCTTTTGGCTGTTAGGCAGCACAGCATATTTATTTCATCTGACGGGGTTGCGGTTATAATAAGGTCGGCGTCCTCTACTCCCGCAGCAAGCAGAACACTGGTTCTGAGGCCGTTGCCTTTTATGCACATTACATCTAATTTATCGCTAAGATGATGTATACGCTCATAGTTTTTATCTACAAGAACGATGTCATGTCCCTCGCTTGAAAGATGTTTGGCAGTGGCCTGACCAACTTTGCCGCCGCCTACAATTATAATCTTCATTGGAAAGCATCCTTTCAGTATATCGTATACCGCTTTTTACGCAGTAATCATAGCATGATTTATGACCACGGTCAATACTGGGCAGGAAGCGTTTTTAAAGTAATATTTAACCGTCAGGCACAATATAATCATATGTGAATATGTCGTTATCGGCGGGTGTTAAAAAATGAGGAATAAGGTGTTTGCCTACATACTGACCATAGTGGTTTCAGCTTCGGCAATAGGTGGAGTTTTTGCTGCTACAGCAGTGACTGAAGAAAAAAAGGGTTATCTGGCTGTCATTATAGATGATTTCGGATACGATGGGGCAGGTACCGATGATATGCTTACAATTGATGTGCCCTTTACCGCGGCTATAATGCCGTTTTCTGAATGTACTGCGGAGAACTGCAAAAAGGTTACAGAGGCCGGAAAAGAGGCTATTATACATCTGCCTATGGAGTCTAAAACCGGCAAAAAAAGCTGGGTAGGAGACAAGGGGATATTTATGGACATGAGTGCCGAACAGATTAAAGAGGTTGTAAACGATGCCTTTGATGCGGTGGATATTGCGGTTGGCGTAAACAACCATATGGGCTCGGCTATAATGGAAAGCGAAGAAAAGCTAAGCTCTGTTATGGAGGTAGTGGCAGAAAGGAATATGATTTTTGTTGACAGTCTCACAACAGGGAATTCAAAGGGGAAGGCCGTAGCGGAAAAAAATAATGTAGCATATCTTGAGAGAACTGTGTTTATAGACAGTCCTGATAATATAGATGTGGTCGTAAATCAGCTTAAGAAAGCGGCGGATGTGGCCAAGGAAAAGGGTTATGCAATAGCTATAGGCCATGTTGGCCCGGCGGGAGGAAAGACAACTGCAGAGGCAATAAAAAGGGCGGAGGCAGACATAGAGAGCATGGGAGTTAAATTTGTCACAGTCAGCCAGCTGAATGAAATAGTTAATGGAACGGATGATATGGAAATTCAATCTATCGAATAGCATAAAATCCTTTGAGGCTCTCTGTTTTTCTGATATACTCATTATGGGAGTGATATAAATGGGAGCATGGCATACAAGAGGGCTACGAGGAAGTGTTCTTGAGGACTGTATAAATTTTACGAATGATTATTACAGACAGCATGGCATTGCCGTAATACAAAAAATACCTACGCCTATAACCCCTGTTGAAATGAACAAGGAAACAAGCACAATAACGCTCGCATACTTTGATAAACAGAGTACGGTCGATTACATAGGCGCTGTGCAGGGCATACCAATATGCTTTGACGCGAAGGAGGCGGCGCAAAAAAGGCTTCCTCTGCAAAATATCCATGAGCATCAGATTAAATTTATGGAGGATTTCAGCAGGCAGGGAGGTATAAGCTTTCTTTTGGTTAATTTCACGGCAGAGGAGGAATTTTATCTTCTTCCGCTTGAGGTTCTAAAAAAATTTTGGGAAAGCGCTCAAAAGGGCGGAAGAAAATCAATACCATATTCAGCCTTTGAGGAGAAATATAAAATATCTCTTAAAAACGGAGCAATGCTTAATTATCTTGATGCGGTTAATGAATATCTGAGTGAAAAAAATTATTAAAACGATTATTTTAGGCAATCATATCCATATACGGGAGGGATGTATATGAATAAGATTGCCTTAATTTTATTGTGCCTGATTTTAAGCGGATGCACAGTTAATAAAAACAGTACTGTAAAAACAGCGGAGGACGTTAAAGTTGTATCAGTTAGCCGGGTAGATGGCAATAAGATAGAAGAGAACAAGGATTTTTTCATTGGAGCCGATATTACAGAGGATACAAATGTAGACGGAATATCTGCCTTTGAAGAAAAAACAGGGGTGCACGAGCTTTATGCTGATGAAATTTATATAAACGAAGCGGACAAGGCCGCAGCCTTTATGCTTGAGTGCTATGCGGCGGGTAAAACTCCGTATATAATCCTTAAAAACCGTGAAGGAATAAGTACTGAGCAGTTTAAAAGCTATGCCGATGAGCTTGCACAGGCTGTAGGTAAATATCATTTGGAAGTTATGGTTGAAATATTGGAGAACTCATATTATTATGATGAAAACGGAGAAAATTATAAATATACGGCTGAGAAGATTGCTGAAAGCAATGACCTGGCTGAATTTGTCTGGTCTGTTAAAAGCGATGACATAATACTTGTAGGCAAATATATGCCGGAGGAATATGTCGACTTCATATGCGTTAATGGGTACTACAGCTCTAATAAGGCCGCTGACAGAATGTTTTCCGAGCTTAGGAAGCATCTTAATACCGACAAAAGGGTCATTGTGCGTTTCGGTGCAGTATATTATTCTTCGTCAGACTGTGCCTATACTCCGGATGACGCAAAAAAAACCATTGAAACCGTGTATAACAGAACATTTACCGATAAGGGTATTGCCGGAGTTATATATATGGATAAAAACAAGAAGCTGTCAGAACGTATAAACTTTACGGATTACAGCGTGACGTCCGATAAAAAGCTGATCCAGGCTTATTCTGATGTTATAAATGGCGCAGCTGAATATAAGAAGGAGATGAGTCAATGATAAATGAAATAACAGCAGGGCGTGTAATTGAAAAAGCTCTTTCAAAGGGCGGGGATTTTGCCGAGATTTTTTGTGAGAACACTGTTAAAAATAATATTTCAATGGTTAACGGTCATATTGATAATGTGTCCAGCGGAATCGACTATGGCGCGGGGATACGCGTTTTTGACGGAATGAACGCCATTTACGTATATACAAACGACCTTTCGGAGCAGGGGCTTCTGAAAACCGCCGGGACAGCCGCCGATGCAATTGGAGAAAAGTCAAATACAGCGTCAAAGGAATTTGAGCAGTATGAATATAAAAACAGAAATATTATAAAAATTATGCCCGGAGAAAAAAGTAAGCGTGAGAAAAGAGACATATTGAAGGATGCCTCAGATGAAGCTTTTGCCTACAGCAGTCTGATAAGCCAAACCAGAACCGGATATATGGACAGCGTCCAGGACGTTATTATTTGCAACAGCGATGGGCTTTGGGCGGAGGATAGAAGAGTACGAACAAGATTTACGGTTGAGGCCGTTGCCGGAAATTCTGATGAGAAGCAGAGCGGAAGGATAAGCCCCGGCGGGTCTGAAGGTATGGAGCTGTTTGAAAGAATAGACGTTAAAGAGCTCTCAAGACAGGCCGCAAAGACCGCTGTAACAATGCTGGAGGCCAAGGAGTGCCCTTCGGGCAAAATGACGGTTGTAATTGACAATGGATTTGGCGGAGTTATATTTCATGAGGCTTGCGGACACAGCCTTGAAGCCACGGCAGTCGCTAGAAACGCCTCGGTGTTTGCAGGAAGACTTGGAGAAAAAATAGCCAGCGATGTCGTTACTGCCATAGACGACGGCACAATTGCAAACGGCTGGGGCTCTCTTAATGTGGATGACGAGGGAAGCCCAACAAGAAAAAATATTTTGATAGAAAACGGAATATTAAAAAGCTATATGATTGATAAGCTGAATGGAAGACGAATGGGAATGGAGCCTACGGGTTCTTCCAGAAGAGAATCATATAAATACGCGCCTACGTCGAGAATGACTAATACCTATATAGCCGCAGGAAGAAGCACGCCCGAGGAAATAATATCAAATACTGAATTTGGACTGTATGCCAAACAGATGGGAGGCGGTTCGGTAGAGCCTGCTACCGGAGTGTTCAACTTTGCCGTGCTTGAAGGATATATAATTAGAAACGGTAAAATTTGCGAGCCGGTAAGAGGCGCCACTTTAATCGGCAAGGGATCGGAGGTCCTTTTAAATATAGACATGGTCGGAAACAATCTTATGAGAGCACAGGGTATGTGCGGCTCAATAAGCGGCTCTATACACGCTGATGTAGGGCAGCCGATGATAAGAGTGCAGAATATGACAGTTGGTGGAAGGGGTGTTTGATAATGGAAATCAATGAATTTCAAAAGCTGGTTCTGCTGAAGGCAAAGGAAGACGGCTTTGAGGACTGCGAAATATATTATCAGGGCGGAGACTCCTTTCAGATACTGATAAACGATGGTAAAGTGGAGCATTATGAGAAAAGCACCGCATCGGGAGCCGCCTTTAGAGGTGTAATTAACGGAAAAACAGGATTAGCCTATTCGGAAAGAATGGATGAGAGGGCGGCTGATTTCATGGTAAGGGCAGCCGCGGAAAATGCTGAAATAGCTGAAAAGGATGATTCAGGGGAGTTTTATGCGGGAGGCAAATATGCAAAGCTTTCATTGTATAATAAGGAACTTGATAAAGTAAGTGCGGAGGACAAGATAATGAAAGCAAAGCAGACAGAGAAGGCTGCGCTTGATTTTTCTGATAATATCAAATCCGCGGACAGATGCATATACGCTGATGAAAATTCCAGAGTATCAATAATGAATACAAAGGGACTTGCTGCCGAGTATTCCGCCAACAGCATGGCTGCGTTTGTTTCTGTAATAAGCGAAAAGGACGGGGATATAAAAACCGGAGGCGAGTTTTTTGCGGGAAATGACTTTGGGAAATTCGAACCCGATGAACTCGGCAAAAAAGCCGCGTTAGAAGCAGACAGTATGCTCGGTGCGAAGCCTGTAAAGAGCGGAATTTACAATGTTATATTTAAGAACACTGCAATGGCAAGCATTTTAAGCGTTTTTTCCAGCTCTTTTACTGGAGAGCAGGTTTATAAGGGGCTTTCGATGATGGCAGGCAGAGAAGGCAAAAAAATTGCGGCTGACTGCGTAACTATAAAGGACGACGGACTTCTTGAAAACGGTTATGCCACGGCTGTGTTTGACGGAGAAGGAGTACCATGCCAGAACAAAACGGTTGTGGAAAACGGTGTGCTGAAAACTCTTCTCTATGATTTGAAATACGCATCGAAGATGGGGAAACAGTCAACGGGTAATGGTTTCAGATCCGGCTTTAAATCACCGGTAGTCTGCTCCTGCACGAATTTCTATATATGCCCGTCTGATAAATCCTTTGAGCAGTTGGTCAGAGACATGGGAGACGGAATCTATATAACTAATGTTGAGGGCCTTCATGCGGGGGCTAATCCTGTAAGCGGAGATTTTTCGCTTTCAGCAGAGGGATTTCTTATAGAAAACGGAAATATAACAAGGCCGGTAGAGCAGATTACAGCAGCTTCCAACTTTTTTAAGCTTTTGGAAAGCATAAAAGATATTGGTGATGATTTAAGATTTAACATGGGCGGCATAGGTTCTCCAGCCGTACTTGTTGAAAATATAAATATATCAGGATTATAAAACAAAAGAGGAGGCAGAAGTATGCTAAAAGCAGGCGATATGGCACCGGATTTTAATTTGCCGGACAAGGACGGAAATATGGTTAAGCTTTCTGATTTCAGAGGGCAAAAGGTTGTTTTGTATTTTTATCCTAAGGACAGCACACCTGGCTGCACCAGGCAGGCGTGTGCGTTTAGAAACGCTATGAATTTTTATGACATGCTTGGCGTAAAGGTAATAGGCGTTAGCAAGGACAGTCAGAAAGCACATACAAATTTTGCTGAAAAAAATGAGCTTAATTTTACTTTGCTTTCAGATCCTGAACTGGAAACTATAAAGGCATACGGTGTATGGCAGGAAAAAAAGATGTACGGCAAGGTCAGTATGGGCGTTGTGCGCTCAACATTTATTATTGATGAAAACGGAACCATTGAAAAGGTTTATCCAAAGGCAAAGCCGGATACCAACGCAGAAGAAATACTGACATATTTAAAGGGAGAATAAAAGGATGGAGCACATTAATGTGCTCCATCTTTCTGTTGAAATAAGTGGTCAAAGATAGTATAATTATAAAAAAATAATGTCAATACGAATAGGAGTGTTTTGTATGGACGATAGAATTATAATTTCAATTGGAAGGCAGTATGGCAGCGGTGGACGTGAGATTGGCAAAAAGCTTGCGGAAATCTTCAATATTGACTTTTATGATAAAGAACTTATAACTCTGGCGGCAAAGGAAAGCGGATTTTCAGAGGAAATTCTTAAGGAAAATGACGAGAATCATAACGGCAGTTTCCTTTATTCACTTGTAATGGGTACATATACGGGCGGAGATAATCTTCCGCTTAATCACAAGCTTTTTTTGGCTCAGTTTGATACAATAAAGAAGCTGGCAAGTGAAAAATCCTGCGTTATTATAGGCCGCTGTGCCGACTACGCTCTGGAATATAATCCCAACTGCGTTAAGGTGTTTATACATGCAGACCTTGACAGCAGAATTAAAAGGGCGATTGATGTATATGGAGAAAGCCCTGATAAAGTTGAGGAAGTTATTAAAAAGACTGATAAGAAGCGTGAAAGCTACTATAATTTCTACACAGGCAAAAAATGGGGCCAAATGCAGAATTATGATATAACTATTAACAGTGCGTTTTCTGGTATTGATGGGGCTGTCAAGGCTATTGCGGACCTTGTTAGAGTAAAAATGAACAAATAAAATCAAAGAAGCCGGGCTTTAGCCCGGCTTCTTTTGTGCTGTGAATTTGCGAGGTCACTATAATGTTGTTAAAATTTAACCTAATTGCAGACTAAAAAAGCAAAAAATTGTTGAATTATGATGATTGTGGTGCTATAATTGAAAAAAATTGCGAATTATTAACTATTACAGCGCATATAATCCGCAGCCGGGGGAGAATTTTTGTGGAGAGGGATTGGAGAAAGCCTTACAGAGGGCTTTTTTTGTACGCCTTTATGTTTTTGGGGATAGCTTTTCTGGCAGCTAGTCCGTCTGAAATCTTTGAAGGCTTAAAAACTATTGTTTTGTCCAGCGACATACTCATAACAGATTATCTTGAACTTGCCGGTGTCGGACCGGCATTTGCCAATGTCGGACTTGTTATGGTAATCACTGCAATTTTAATGTACGCAAATAAAATGCCAATAAAAAGCGGTAATATCGTTACGATCGGACTTATGTCCGGCTTTGCTTTTTTTGGCAAAAATATTTTTAACATGTGGTTCATTCTTTTAGGAACATATCTTTTTTGTGCCCTTAGGAAGGAGCCTATGTCAAAATATCTTCTTCAGAGCTTCTGGGCATCTTCGCTTGGACCTCTTATAAGCTCAACCTTTTTTCATCAGGGAGATATAAGCTTTACATCTGTTACCGTTTCAGTTGTTACTGGATTGATTATTGGATTTGTAACTCCCGTTCTTACCACATATACAGTGCGAATACAGCATGGACTTAATCTTTACAACGGCGGATTTGCCACTGGTCTTATGGCAATGATGCTTACACCGATTTTAAAGGCGTTTGGATACGAATTCAACACAGTTAGTATCTGGTCTACGCAGTACAGCAGGCTTTTTACATCTGGGCTTATTATATCGGGTATATTGCTGATTGTATTAGGCTCCTCTCATGATGACTACGCAATTCATAATTACAGAAACCTGTTAAAAAGGCCGGGAAATCCTGTTGATGATTTTCTAGAGCTTGATGGACTTGGGGCAACGCTTATAAATATGGGCGTTAATATTATTGTTTCAACGGTTGTGCTTTTAGCTATCGGAGGGGATGTAAACGGCCCTACAATTGGCGGCATACTTACTATAGCGGGATTCAGTGTAAAGGGGAAGCATGCCAGAAATATGCTGCCGGTCATGTTTGGAATTATACTGAGCGGATTAATGAGGGGAAACGGTGCGGTATCAACTCCGGCTGCACAGCTTGCGCTTTTATTTGGTACAACGCTCGCGCCTGTAAGCGGAACATACGGACCTTTAGCTGGCATACTTGCCGGATTTATACACTCCAGCGTCGTACTCTATGCAGGAGCTGGATATTCGGGAGTTAACCTTTATAACAATGGCTTTGCTGGAGGGCTTGTAGCTATAGTAATGCATTCGGTGCTTTCAGAATTTTTCAAGCCTAGAGAGTATTCCGAGCCCTCTGACAGTATGAAGCCAAAGATGGATGATAAGCCTGAAATAGACCTCAGCGACCTCAACCTTTATGAATAAATTGCTGTGAAATATATGCTGTTTTATAAGCCGCTTGATTTCACTCTATTGGGCTGGATGTATTTTTTAAAAAACATATTGACATAGGGATTTCAATGTGGTAATCTCTAGGAAAGTAAAGAGATAAACGTAGTGATGAGGACAAGTAGATTTTTTTGATACAGCCCAGAGAGCTGCCGTTAGGTGCGAGGCAGTGCTGTTAATTAAGTTGAAGTAACCTCTGAACGGTCCGCTGAACAATAAATTAAGTAGGTGGGAACGGAAGCCAACCGTTACTGTGGCAGGATATAAGCACTTAAAATGCCGTATCTGTATGAGAGCATCTTTTTAAGATGAATGAGAGTGGTACCACGGAAGACTAAGCCTTTCGCCTCTGAATAAAATCAGAAGCGAAGGGCTTTTTTTGTAGCCTTTTGTGACCGCCGGGCTGGCAGTGCTTAGAAAATAATTATCGTATATATAATCAGGAGGGAAAATTATGAAAATCAGATTTGAAGAAAGAAAAGAGCTTAAACAGAAACCCGATATGACAAACCTTGGATTTGGAAAAGTATTTACTGACTATATGATACTTGTTGACTACACACCGGAACAGGGCTGGCATGACCCGAGAATAGTTCCCTACGGACCTTTAAATCTGGATCCGGGAGCAATGATTTTCCATTATGGACAGAGTACATTTGAAGGACTTAAGGCATACTACATTAATGAGAATACAATCCACCTTTTCAGACCTGAAAAGAATTTTGAACGTATGAATAACTCAAACAGACGTCTGTGCATACCTGAAATTGATCCTCAGGAGTTCACAAGCTATATTATTGAGGCGCTTAAAATTGAGAAGGACTGGATACCAAAGGAAGACGGAAAGAGCCTTTATATCAGGCCCATGATAATTGCAACTGATGAAAATCTTGGTGTTCATGCGTCCAGAACATACCAGTTTGTTTGCATGTTCTGTCCTGTTGCATCATACTATTTGTCAGGTATCGAACCGGTAAAAATCTATGTTGAGCATGATTTTAAAAGAGCTGTAAAGGGCGGAACAGGATTCGCGAAGACAGCCGCAAACTACGCGCAGAGCCTTAAAAGCCAGGAAGAAGCCGAGGAGGCTGGTTATGCACAGGTATTATGGCTTGACGCAATCGAAAGAAAGTATATTGAGGAAGTTGGATCAATGAACATTATGTTCGTTATTGACGGTACGGTTATAACTCCGGAGCTTAACGGAAGTATACTCCCCGGCATAACAAGGGCTTCCGCACTTGAACTGTTAAGGGATAAGGGCTATAAAGTTGAGGAGAGGAAAATATCAATTGATGAGCTTATAGAGGCTGCCGAAGCAGGAAAGCTTGACGAGGCGTTTGGCACAGGAACTGCTGCGGTAATATCTCCTGTAGGCGAAATTCTGCATAATGACAAGACATACATTATAAATAACGGTAAAATCGGGCCTATTGCACAGGATATTTATGATACAATCACAAATACACAGTATGGAAAAATTGAAGATAAATATGGCTGGATAACAAAAATAAACATTTGAGAAGTCTGATTATTAAATTGCCGCCCGTTTTTATGTAACGGGCGGTTTTATCATGTTCAGCCTTTTCAGTTTTATACGTGCTTTCCATTCCAAACGTTCCTAAATTTTTGATTAAGCCAACCCGTATTTGGGTTAAAGTTTAAACTAAATTGTTATAATAAAATAAACTATGATAATTAGATGATAAAATGGACTATTGGGAAATACTTGTTAAAAGAATCAAAGAATTATGTGAAAAAAGAAATTTGTCTATAACTCAGTTGTCAAAAATAAGTGGAGTGAAACAGTCAACACTTGATAATATTATACAGATGAACTCTAAAAGCCCGGGTGTACAAAATATTCATAAGATTGCGAATGCGTTTAATATGACTGTATCAGAGTTTTTGGATATAAAGGAACTTAATGATTTTTCATTCGATGATGAAGAAGATAAAAAATAACTGCCTTAGGTATGATTAAAAATACTTAAGGCTTTTTGTTTTAAAAGCCATACCACCAGGCCGCCAGCGTAAAATTTAATTATAAGAACACGTTAAACTTTTTTATAACTTAAATTTTTATATGGTAATTTTTTCTTGTTAATGATACAATAATATAATACATATAATAGTTGATAACAGCTTTTGGACAGACTATAAATTTAGAAGCTAAACCCGCGGCTTTTAAGGAGGGATTACTATGATTTCAACCGTAAGCATATTTGAAATGTACCTTATAATAAATTGTGAACATAAAGATCCGCATACTGTGCTGGGTATGCATGAGGTTTTGCACGACGACAGGGAGGTTGTGGCTGTCAGGGCCTTTTTGCCCGGAGCAAAGGCGCTATATGTAATTGATAAGAATGATGAAAAAAATATTTATAAGGCTGAAAAAATACATGAGGATGGTTTTTTTGAGGCTGTAATTGATGACAGGAATAAATGGTTTGAGTATTTGTTCCATATTATTTATTGGGACGGAACTGAAAGGGTTACTGCAGATATGTATTCATTTCCGCCTACTGTCAGTGAGTATGACCGATACCTTTATGGTGCGGGCAACCACTATGAAATTTATAATAAGCTGGGGGCAAACCTTTGCGAAGTTAATGGCGTTGAAGGCGTATCGTTTGCGGTATGGGCTCCAAACGCTAAAACTGTCAGTGTAATTGGAACTTTTAATTTCTGGGATGGAAGAGCTGCGCAAATGAGAATTTTGGGCAACTCAGGTATATGGGAACTGTTCGTTCCCGGGGTTGTGGAGTTTGACCGATATAAGTTCAGGATAAAAGATAACAATAATAATGTTGTGGACAAAAGCGACCCTTATGGATTTCATATGGAAACAAGGCCTCATAATGCCTCAATAGTGTATGACCTGGGCGTATATCATTGGAAGGATTCCAAGTGGATTAACCAGCGCAAGGACTATGACCCATACAGGACTGCCATGAATATATATGAGGTACAATTAGGCAGCTGGATGAGAGTGCCTGAGGAGGAAGACAGATTTCTAACATACAGGGAATTGGCGGACAAGCTTGTTAAATACGTTAAAAAAATGGGCTATACCCATATAGAGTTGCTTCCGGTTTCGGAATATCCTTTTGACGGAAGCTGGGGCTATCAGGTGACTGGATACTACGCTCCTACAAGCCGTTACGGTGAACCGGACGATTTTAGATATTTTGTGGACTGCTGCCATCAAAAGGGCATAGGCATTATAATCGACTGGGTACCCGGGCATTTTCCTAAGGATGCCAACGGACTGGCTCGCTTTGATGGAACTGCTCTTTATGAGCATGAGGACTGGCGTAAGGGCGAGCATAAACAGTGGGGAACATATGTGTTCAACTATGGAAGAAAGGAAGTCAGCAATTTTCTGATTGCCAATGCGCTGTTTTGGATTAAGGAATATCATATAGACGGAATAAGGGTTGACGCTGTTGCCAGTATGCTGTATCTTGATTACTTCCGAAGGGATGGGGAGTGGGTTCCTAACGAATACGGTGGAAGAGAAAATCTGGAGGCGGTTGAATTTCTTAAGCATATGAACTCTGTTGTAAAAGGGGCTTATCCGGGAATTTTGACATTTGCAGAGGAATCTACCGAGTGGGAAGGCGTTACAAAGGGTGCTGATAAAAACGGCCTTGGTTTTTCGTTTAAATGGAATATGGGCTGGATGAATGATTTTCTTGAGTATATGAAAAAGGATTCTATATACAGAAAATATCATCATAATAACCTGACGTTCGGAATAACATATGCTTATTCGGAGAATTTCGTGCTTGTACTCTCACACGATGAGGTGGTGCACATGAAGGGCTCTATGATAAATAAAATGCCGGGGGATATATGGCAGAAGTTTGCCAACCTGAGGGCGGCCTATGGCTTCATGTATGCTTATCCGGGAAAGAAACTGCTGTTCATGGGCAATGATATAGGGCAGTTCTCTGAATGGAGCGAGGCCAGAAGCGTAGACTGGCATGTGCTTGAAAATGACTACAACAGAAATTTGAACATATTTATGCAGGATTTATTTAAGCTTTACAAAAAAGAACCGGCACTCTGGGCAAAGGACACATATCCTGAGGGATTTGACTGGATAGAGTGTGATGATGCGCTTAACAGCGTTGTTTCGTTTGTACGTCATGGTGAGAATATTGAGGATATGCTTGTCATAATCTGCAACTTTACCCCCAAAACCGTTCTTGGATATAATGTGGGCGTACCCTATGAAGGAAGCTATAAAGAAGTGCTTAACAGTGACAATGAGAAGTACGGGGGAAGCGGCGTAATTAATAAAAAAGCCGTTAAGAGCAAAAATGAGCATTGGAACAGATGCGCAAACTGTATTACAATAGATTTGCCTCCGCTGGCGACTGCTGTTTTCGCACTTACTCCGGCAAGCAAAAACAAATTGAGGGAGAGATACAGCGATAATAAAATTGCTGTTGACTAGATTTGTTTTTTTGTGTATAATTCTATGAGTATGGATTAATGTGGCTTTAAAGCACATTATGTATACAAAGCAATCTCAGCAATTGGAGGGAGGGAAATTCATGTCAGAGGTCAGAGTTAAAGAGAATGAATCCTTAGATAGCGCTCTTCGCCGTTTTAAAAGAAACTGCGCAAAGGACGGTATTATGGGAGAGGTTCGTAAAAGAGAACACTATGACAAACCTAGCGTAAAGCGCAAAAAGAAATCCGAAGCCGCAAGAAAACGTAAATTCAAATAATTTTCCGATACAAAGAGGATGATATAAATGTCATTAAAAGAAACGCTTTTACAGGATTTAAAAACGGCTATGAAAGACAAGGATACTATTCGCAAGAATACAATTCAGCTTGTCCGCGCAGGCGTTCTTCAGATTGAGAAAGACAATCATGTTGAGCTTGAAGATGACGGCGTCCTTGATGTAATAGCTAAGGAACTTAAAAAGCGTCGTGACTCACTTCCCGAATTTGAAAAAAGCGGTCGAACAGATTTAATTGAAAATCTTAATAAAGAGATTGATGTTTTATTAGGATACCTTCCGGAACAATTGACTGAGGACGAAATTCAAAAAATAGTTGAAGAAACCATAGCCGAGACAGGCGCAGCCACCATGAAGGACATGGGCAAAGTTATGGGTGCGGTTTCATCTAAAGTTAAAGGACGTGCCGACAACAGAGTTGTGAGTGGTTACGTGAAGAAATTATTAAGCAAATAATATTAAAAGCAGCCTTTAGGCTGCTTTTTTATATTGTTTTGGCCGAGTTATAAATCCGCACCTTCTAATCCTGTAATCTGCCGCCAACCTTTGGCATAGTAATAATAATAAGGCAGTTTAAAATTCAGCCGGGGAGACGGGTTTATGGGCAGAAGGAAGCCATTGAAAAAAGATAAAACAAATTTAAAGAAAGAACTATCCGCGGCATTTGAAATTCCCGGAGAGGTTGTATTGGATATGCCCCTTATAACAATGAAGGGCAAGGAAGAGGTTGTTATTGAAAACTACAAAGGTATAATAGAGTACAGCACGGAAAAAATAAGGATAAACACAACAGCTGGCATATATAAGCTGACAGGAGAAGGAATGCTTATAAAATGTCTTGACTCCGATAACGTAATAATTACCGGAAGAATAAACTCAACAGAATTTTTGTGATAAATGGGGGAAACTTATGTTTCTGGCGTTGTGGAATTATCTAAGAGGATATGTTATCATATATGTTACCGGATTTTCGGTTGAAAGATTTATTAACCTGGCTGTAAACCGCGGTATTTTTATTTGGGATATCATTCCCGAAAGAAACCGGGTGATTATGAAGGCAGGCGTGAAAAGCACCGAAGAGCTTAAGGAATGCGGTATTAAAACGGGGTGCCGGTTTGAGGTGGTCGGAGAGTATGGACTGCCTGTTTTTTTAAAGCGTTGTGCTTCACGAAAAGCGTACATAGCAGGTGTGCTTTCATTTGCGGTAGTAATGTATGTCATGTCTTCGTTTATATGGACTGTAAATGTAGTAGGAAATGAAAGAATAAAAACAGATGACATAATAGAGTCGTGCGCAGAAAAGGGAATTGCCCCAGGAAAACTAAAATATGGAATTGACTTATATGAAACGGGCGAAAAGCTTATGCTGGAGTATAAGGACATAGCCTGGATTGCCGTTAATCTGAAGGGTACCGGAATAACAGTGAAGATTGTGGAAACAATACCTGAGACGGAATACGTTGAAAGGGAAAAGCCGACCGACGTTGTGGCGGATTCTGACGGAGTAATTATAAGTGTCGCCGCATCGGCAGGAACGCCTGTTGTTAAAGAGGGCGATGAGGTTAAAAAAGGCGATGTGCTTATCAGCAATGTAGTGCCTCTTAAGGACGGGGATACACAGACCGGCGAGAAGTATGTATGCGCCGCAGGCGAGGTATACGCAGAAAAGAACTATGAGCTTGAAGGAAGCTCGCCTTTGAATTATAATGAAAAAGTATTTACAGGAAAGACTAAAACAGATTATAGTGTAAATATAGGAAACAAAACCTATAATTTTATTACACCTTCTAAGCTGGAAAACTATGATATTATTTCAGACGACAGATTGACATTTGCAATTGGGGACTATACAGTGCCTTTTGGAATTAATAAATCAGTCTATGGGGAAAGAAATATAGAAATAAAGAAAAGAACCGAGGAAGAAGCCCAAAGGCTTGCTGAAAAGCAGCTGAACGATAAAATTACAGCACTGACAATGGAAACAGGCGGAGAATTAAGCCATATGATTACGGAAACACTGACGGATGAGAAAACAATAACTATAAAGGGCTATGCTTCCGTTATTATGAGAATAGACAAACAGCAGGAGGCTGCTGAGACACATTATGAGGAGGTAACAGAATAGATGCCGCAGACAGAACGTATAGTTGAAGCTGACAATAATGCCATTTCTAATATTTTCGGACAGTTTGACGCTAATATTTCGAAGATTGAAAGGGAAATGTCTGTAAAAATTGTCAACAGGAGTGAAGGCATTAAAATTGTTGGAGAGGAAGAAAACTGCAGGAAGGCTGAACAGGTTGTAAGGGCGCTGGTTGAGGCGGCCTCAAAGGGAGAAACTATTTCGTCTCAAAATGTGGATTATATGATGAATTCCACAAATACCGAGCTTAACGAGGTGGGGGCGATTTACGATGACTGTATCTGCCTTACAATTAACGGCAGACCTGTTAAGCCTAAAACGCTTGGCCAGAAAAAATATGTAGACCTGATAAGAAACAATACAATAAGCTTCGGCATTGGTCCCGCTGGAACAGGTAAGACATATCTTGCCATGGCTATGGCGATAACAGCCTTTAAAAACAATGAGGTAAACCGAATCATAATGACTAGACCGGCCATAGAGGCGGGGGAAAAGCTTGGCTTCCTGCCGGGCGATTTACAGCAGAAGGTAGACCCGTACTTAAGGCCTTTATATGACGCGCTCTTTGAGATAATGGGCGCGGACGCCTTTACTAAGAATATGGAGAGGGGACTGCTTGAGGTAGCTCCGCTCGCATATATGAGGGGGCGTACGCTTGATAATGCATTCATTGTGCTTGACGAGGCGCAGAATACGACGCCGGAGCAGATGAAAATGTTCCTGACCCGTATAGGATACGGTTCGAAGGCTGTTGTAACAGGCGACCTTACACAGGTTGACCTTGGAGACGGAAAGCGCTCGGGCCTTATGGAAGCGGTAAAAATTTTGAACGGCATTGAAGATATAGGAATAATAACGCTCACAAACAAAGACGTTGTCCGTCATCCTCTTGTTCAAAAAATAATAACAGCATATGAAAAGGCTGAAAACAAGAAAAAAGAAACCCTTAATAACAGAAGACCGAGGTGAACTACAAATGACGCTTTTAATTGATAACAGGACGGATTTTGACCTTTCCGACGAAATGCAGACGCTTTTGGCTAGAGCCTGCAAGGAAAGCCTGGATTATGAGGAATTTGAGCCTGACTGCGAAATCAGCCTGTCTATTGTGTCGGATGAGGAGATACACAGTATTAACAGGCAGTTCAGAAATATTGATAGTCCTACAGACGTTTTAAGCTTTCCGCAGCTGACATTTGAAGAAGGCGAAGAGGCTGATGTCAATGAAAATGGAGAAATAGTTTTAGGAGATATAATAATATCCATTGATAGAGCCAAGGAACAGGCAAGGGAATATGGACACAGCCTGGAGAGGGAGCTGGCTTTTCTTGCAGTGCACAGTATGCTCCATCTCATGGGCTACGACCATATGGAAAAGGACGAGGAAGAGGATATGTTCCGAAGGCAGAAAGAAATACTTATAAGGGCTGGAATACCCAGAGAATAAGGCGGGTGTTTTTATGAAAAGCTGGGAAACGCTTGAGGGCGCGTGCTACAGCTGCAAAAAATGCAGGCTTTGGGAGACAAGGACTAATGTGGTTATCGGCGATGGAAACCGGAACGCCGATATAATGTTTATAGGGGAGGGGCCCGGACAGCAGGAGGATTTGCAAGGCCTGCCCTTTGTGGGCCCTGCGGGACAGCTGCTTGATAAAATGTTGTCCGCCATAAGCCTGGACAGAAACCAGGTGTACATAGCCAACATAGTAAAGTGCAGGCCTCCGGGAAATCGCGACCCGCATGAAGATGAGCAGGAAGCGTGCATGAATTATCTCCGCTATCAGCTAATGCTTATAAAACCAAAGATAATAGTGTGCCTGGGCAGAATAGCGGCTATGGCTGTTATCGACAGAGGCTTTAAGATAACTAAGGAGCATGGTCAGTGGACGGAAAGAAAGGGCTACTGGATTACAGCCACTTATCATCCGTCGGCGCTGTTAAGAGATGAAACAAAGAAACGACCGGCATGGGAAGACTTTAAGCTGATTAAGGCCAAGCTGGACAAGCTTAATACAAAAGAATAAGAGAGGTATTATAATTTGGCAGAAAAATTTTACAGCGGCTTTGTGTCGCTTGTGGGCAGACCAAACGTAGGAAAATCCACACTTATGAACAGGCTTATAGGTGAAAAGATAGCTATCATATCAAATAAGCCCCAGACTACAAGAAATAAAATACAGAGTATACTCACTAAGGACAATTATCAGATAGTATTCATTGACACACCAGGCATACACAGACCCAGACATAAGCTGGGAGAATATATGGTAAAGAGCGCCGAGACAACCTTGAATGAGGTCGACGCCGTTTTGATGCTTATTGAGCCGGCTGACAGGGTGCTTGAGTCGGACAGGCTTATAATTGAGAAATTGGCAAGGGTAAAATCTCCTGTAATACTGGTTATAAATAAGGTTGATACCGCTGACAAGGAACGAGTTTTTAAGGTCATAGATAATTACAGACAGCTTTATAATTTTTCGGAAATAGTACCGATAAGCGCTTTAGAAGGCACTAATACGGACGAGCTCTTAGAGACGATAAAAAAATACCTTCCTGAAGGGCCTCAGTATTTTCCGGCAGATATGATAACCGACCAGCCGGAAAGACAGATTGCGTCGGAAATTATAAGGGAAAAGGCGCTCAGGCTTATGCAGGAGGAAATACCTCACGGAATTGCCGTTGAAATATCCGAAATGAAGAAACGCCCTGAAGGCAATCTTGTGGATGTGAGGGCGACTATTTACTGCGAAAAGGACTCGCATAAAGGTATTATAATCGGAAAGCACGGAGCGATGCTTAAAAAAATCGGTTCAAACGCGAGGACGGATATTGAAAGGCTTTTGGGCTCTCCAATATATCTTGAGCTATGGGTAAAGGTGAAAAAGGATTGGAGAGACAGTGATTTTCTTCTTAAAAATTTTGGATATGACTCCAGAAATATTTAACAAACCTTGATATATCAACATTTGACGCTGATTTTCTTCCGGCAGGAATTTTTTATACAGAATATAAACGTACTCCTTGGAAAATATAAATAACGAAGGGGACGTGATACAATGGATAAAATGTGGAACGAATTTATTAAAAACGGTTCAGTTGACGCTTATTTAAGATACAGAAAGTATTCCAGTGACAACATTGTTCCCGAGTCTGCGGGAAATAAACGGGAAGTGCTTAAAAATGGTTTCTAAAGTATACGGCATAGTAATAAAAGAGTCAGATGCCGGCGAGACAGGAAAAAGAATAACTGCCATAACTAAGGAGCATGGAAAAATGCTCCTTTCAGCACTTGGCTCAAAAAATGTAAAAAGCAGTATACTGGCAGCAACCCAGCTATTTACTTACTGCGAGTTTTCTCTTTTTGAAGGAAGAGGCTTTTATTCTATTACTCAGGCAGATGTTTTAGAAAGCTTTTATGGAATAAGAAACGATTTTGAAAGACTGGCCTATGGAGCTTATATTCTTGAATTGACGGACAGAGCCTCATTTGAGGAACTGGAAAACAACAGCGCGTTTGAACTTCTGTTAAGGACGCTTGTTGTGCTTTCCTCCGGTAAACAGGAGCCCAGGCTTACAGCTCTCATATATATTATCAGGCTTTTAAAGGAATATGGATTTATGGGTGACGCTTCATACTGTGCGGGATGTGGAGAAAAGCTTGACGGTTCGGCATATTACAGTGATATGTGCGATGGGCTTTACTGCCACAGATGTGCGCAGGACGCACAGTTTAAGCTAAGTACAGGGGCTTTGAAGGCTGTAAGGCACATTTCAGACAGTAGACTGGCATCTTTATTCAGCTTCAATGTCTCTGATGAGGTTCTCAAAGAGCTTTGGAATTATGCCGACTTAAACAGGAGAGCATATTTTGGAGACAATTATAAAACTCTTGAATATATCAATAATATGAAATTTTAATATTGACAATACATAATTTATTTGCTAGATTAAAGATTATAAATTAAATAGGCTGTTATGATAAAGAAAAGTAGCATAAGAAATCATTTCCAGAGAGACGGTGGAGGCTGAAAACCGTTAATGAACTTTTGCAAAAGGAGCTTTTGAACGGCACATCACAGAGTGGGCTTTTGCCAACAAGGGTGGAACCGCGGAGATTTAAGACCTTCGTCCCTTATATGGGACAAGGGTCTTTTTTGGTTTCAAAAAGTTTAATTGGAGGGAATAATAATGGAAAAGACAATGGAAAAAATAGTAGCGCTTGCTAAGACAAGGGGATTTGTTTACCCGGGCAGCGAGATTTACGGAGGACTTGCAAATACATGGGATTACGGTCCTATTGGAGTAGAGCTTAAAAACAACCTTAAAAAGGCATGGTGGAAAAAATTTGTTCAGGATAATCAGTACAATGTGGGCCTTGACTGCGCTATACTCATGAATCCTCAGACATGGGTTGCCAGCGGACATCTCGGAGGATTTTCTGACCCGCTTATGGACTGCAAGGACTGTAAGGAGCGTTTCAGAGCCGATAAGCTTATTGAGGATTTCTGCCATGAAAAAGGCGAGGACATAACCGTTGATGGATGGACAAACGAAAAAATGCTGGAGTATATAAAGGAAAACAATATTGCCTGCCCCACATGCGGCAGTCATAATTTTACAGATATACGTCAGTTTAACCTTATGTTTAAAACCTTCCAAGGTGTAACGGAGGACGCAAAAAATACTGTATACCTTCGTCCCGAAACAGCACAGGGTATTTTTGTAAACTTTAAGAATGTACAGCGTACTTCAAGAAAGAAGCTTCCCTTTGGTATCGGACAGATAGGAAAATCATTTAGAAACGAAATTACACCGGGAAATTTCACCTTCCGTACAAGAGAGTTTGAGCAGATGGAGCTTGAATTTTTCTGTGAGCCCGGTACAGACCTTGAATGGTTTGCTTACTGGAAGCAGTACTGTATAGACTGGCTTAAGGACCTTGGCTTAAAGGTAGAAAATACACGAGTTCGTGACCACAGCCCAGAGGAGCTGTGCTTCTACAGCAAAGCTACATCGGATATTGAGTATCTTTTCCCCTTTGGCTGGGGAGAGCTTTGGGGCGTGGCTGACAGAACGGATTACGACCTTACACAGCATCAAAATACATCAGGAGAGGATATGTCTTATTTTGACCAGAATAAAAATGAGAAATATATTCCTTATGTTATAGAACCTTCGCTTGGAGCTGACCGTGTAGCCCTCGCATTCCTTTGTGACGCTTATGATGAGGAAGAGGTTGGAGAAAATGATGTGAGAACAGTGCTTCATTTCCATCCCGCTATTGCACCTGTAAAGGCTGCTGTGCTTCCGCTTTCTAAAAAGCTTTCAGAGCCCGCTACAGAGATATTCCATAAATTATCCAAGAAATTTAACTGTGAATATGATGAATCCGGAAGTATTGGCAAGCGTTATAGAAGACAGGATGAAATCGGTACACCTTTCTGTATAACTGTAGATTTTGACACGCTTGAGGACAATTCTGTTACAGTCCGAGACAGAGACTCTATGGAACAGATTAGAATTAAAGTTGATGAGCTTGCTGCTTATCTTGAAGAAAAAATGGAGTTTTAATTTCAGATAATATCTATAACAGCCAAATGCTGATTTGTTTCGGTATTTGGCTGTTGTTTATTTTGAGAAACATAGAATTTTTTCCCACTTAACCTCATATATCACTGTATGTGGGGTGATAATATGAAATTTGCTGAAATCAAATATTCTGAAAGAGAACAAAATATCATATTTAACCGATTTAATTCGGTTTTTAATCCCTATACAACTGAAGATGAAGCTGTATTGGGAGCGGAAGGCTACATAGTAAAACTTAATTTATCAAGAAACGCTGACGAAAAAAGTAGGAAAAGAGCGGACGATAAGGTCCGAAGTTTCTTAAACGAAAAAGGCGTAATATCAATTGTAGGAGAACAATTTGAAGGTGTGTACACATCCCGCGGCAAGACAATAATGGCTTTACTGGCTCTCAACAGAATTAAGACAACAGATGAGGTTGTTATAATAGGCGGTGATAAGGATTTAACGGAAACACTTTTATGTGTTTTGTGTCCGAACGTTAATTATCTATCGCTTCTAACCGATGAGAGCTATAAGTATGTTGAAACTGTTCAATATTTCTTTAAAGAATTTGGAATAAATATTCAGCTGATAAACAGATTTAAACATGAAAATTTTAAAAATGCAGATGTTGTTGTTAATTGCGCTTTACGAAGTGAAAATTATGATTATTTACTGAAAAACGGCTGTTTATACTATGATTTGGCAAATGATGAAAAGCGGCTGCGGCATATTAGGAAGATAAGAAACGATATCCGTATAGTGAATACGGTGGTAATAAAAAACGGCGGAACAGAAATATCCTCGGAAAAAGCGGAGTGCGCTATGTATGCAGTCAATAATGATTTTAAAAGATTAGCAGATGGTAATATAAATTGCCGAGAAAAGTTGATTCTTATTGAAAATATCGGATTATCTCCGTTGACAAGCCTTTAAAGGTAGTTTATAATTTTTGAGATATGATATTATTTGTCTTGAAATCAAGACGTTTTACTGAAATGTAAATAAGGAGTGGGCTTATGTCAGAAAATAAAAAAGTTGTTTTAACATATGAAGGCCTTAAGAAGCTTGAAGAAGAGCTTGAGGAATTAAAGACCGTCAGAAGAAAAGAAGTTGCGGAAAAAATTAAAGAAGCAAGAGGTCAGGGAGACCTTTCCGAGAATGCGGAATACGATGCTGCAAAAGAAGAGCAGGGCGAAATTGAGTCCAGAATAGTTGTTATTGAAAAAATGCTCCGTAATGCTGAGGTTATTGATGATGATGAGGTCAGCTCAGAAATTATAACAGTAGGAAGCAAAGTTAAAATATGGGATGTAGAATTTGAAGAGGAAGTTGAATATTCAATTGTAGGTTCTGCTGAGGCTGACCCTATGAATATGGAAAATGGAAAAATATCGAATGAGTCGCCTGTTGGAAGAGGCCTTCTTGGACACAAAATCGGCGATGAGGTTGAAATAGAAACACCAGGGGGAATAGTAGGTTTTAAAGTGCTTGCTATTTCAAGATGATTACATTAGGAGGAAATTAAGGTGTCGGAAGAAAATACAAAAGAATTAACAGCCAGCCAGCTTTCCGAGCAGGAGGGCTTCAGAAGAGACAAGCTTGCCGCCCTTCAGGCCGATGGCAGAGACCCGTTTGAGATAGTTAAATATGACGTTACTCATCACAGCAGCGATATAGTTGAAAATTTTGATGAGCTTGAAGAAAAGGAAGTAAGCATAGCCGGAAGACTTATGAACAAGCGTGTAATGGGTAAGGCGTCGTTTATAAATATTCAGGACAGAAACGGCAGAATGCAGGGCTATATTAGCAAAAATGATGTGGGAGAGGAAAGCTACCTCGCATTTAAAAAGTTTGATATTGGAGATATTATAGGAATCAAAGGAATAGTATTCAGAACACAGAAGGGTGAAATTTCTGTTAGAGCGAATGAAATAGTTCTTCTGTCAAAAAGCCTTAAGGTTCTGCCCGAAAAATTTCATGGACTTAATGACCAGGAGCTTAGATACAGACAGAGATATCTTGACCTTATTGTTAATCCTGAGGTAAAGGACACTTTTATTAAGCGTTCAGCGGTTCTTAGAGAAATTAGGAATTATCTTGACTCAAAAGGATTTTTGGAGGTTGAGACGCCGGTGCTGCAGACTATACCCGGCGGCGCGGCAGCAAGGCCGTTTATTACACATCATAATGCACTTGATATAGATATGTACTGCCGTATTGCCCTTGAGCTCCCCCTTAAAAGGCTGATTGTCGGAGGCCTTGAAAGAGTATATGAGATAGGACGAGTATTCAGAAATGAAGGTATTGACATACGTCATAATCCGGAATTTACGCTTATTGAAATTTATCAGGCTTTTACGGATTATCATGGCATGATGGACCTTGCGGAGGGCCTTTTCAGGACAATAGCGCAGAATGTAGTTGGTTCGACTACTCTCAATTACGGAGGCTACGAGCTTGATTTAGGCAAACCCTTTGAGAGACTTACAATGGTAGACGCGGTTAAAAAATATGCCGGAGTAGATTTTGACGAAATAGCTACTACCGAAGACGCAAAAGCTCTTGCAAAGGAAAGAGGAATTGAGTTCGAGGAGAGACATGTAAAAGGTGATATTCTTAATTTGTTCTTTGAGGAATATGTTGAGAAAAATCTTATTCAGCCTACATTTATTATGGACTATCCCGTTGAGATTTCTCCCCTTACAAAGAGAAAACCCAGCAAGCCGGATTATACTGAAAGATTTGAATTATTTATAGTTGGACGTGAATATGGAAATGCATATTCAGAGCTTAATGATCCAATTGACCAGAGGAAACGCTTTGAGCATCAGGAAGCCATGCGCGCCGCAGGTGATGATGAGGCTAATATGATAGATGAGGATTTCCTGACAGCCCTTGAATACGGAATGCCTCCTACAGGCGGTATAGGTATCGGCGTGGACAGACTTGTAATGCTTATGACAGAGTCGGTAAGCATAAGGGACGTAATATTATTCCCCACAATGAAGCCCATCGACAAATAAACCCAGTAAAATCAAGGGTTTCCGGCTCCTCAAATCCGAGTTGACAACAAATTGACAACAATTTTTCGTATCAATACGAAGAATTACGACGCAGAATGAATAGTTGGCGGCTGAAACGCAATACAGCACGTATCGCTGAGAGAACACTTTTTGAAAGAAATTTCAAAGGTGTTCTCTTTTTTTCGTTTGGTGCAACTCTCTGTCGAACAACAAATTGAATGGAGGATTTAATTTATGATTAGTGACAGGACGAAAGCCTATTATGATTTGAAAAAACGAAATGATGTGCGAGAAAGTGCAAAGAGACTGCGCAGGCAGTTCCTCCGGTATAAGGATGCAGAAATCGTCTATAGCATTACGCACAAGAAACTGTTGGAGCTCGCTGGTAAAGCAGGAGCCATATATCGAATGGATGGAACTGTTCTGATTAACCGGGATATTTTTGATGAATATCTGGAACAGTTTCATGAGCCGAGTACCTTGGCTTCACAGGAGGATAAAGAATGAGCGGGAATCTATGGATGTTTTCGGATATGTTGGACGATGAAGATGCGAAGATGATACAGCATGAATTTGTCACCTATTATGAGGGCGCTGATTATTACGGACTGGGTCTGAAAGTCTTTACAAGGTTGGCCCATGAAGCAGGTGCGGTGTATAAGATTGGAAAGCGGGTCTTAATACGGCGAGATATTTTTGAAGAGTATCTCAGGATATTGCGACGCAAAGAGGATACATCCGAGATGGATGAAAACATGAAAAGTGAGGATAATGATATGAGACAAGGAGCATTAACATTAGATGCCCAGACTGGGCGAATGGATATCCGATTTGATCTGGAGAATTATTACGGAGGTCTCCACTGCGGAGAGTGTCTGGATATTCTTATCAATGGAGATTGGGTACCGACCAGAATTGAAATGGGAGACGGTTGGTATCTGACTGGGATCAAGACGGACAATCTTGAAGGTCTGATTGTAAGAATTTAATAGTAACTTATCGCCGGGCGGTTTCTATTTACAGGAGCCGCCCTTTTTTTATGCCCATTTTCAAAAGAGGAGGTGTTCCGAGTGAAGTGTCTGATGAAATATCAGTGGGTAAAGCTGCCCAGAAATCGTCTGCCTGAGGGCAAGGGGGTAATGGGCGCATGGGCGCGTCTGGCATCCCGTGCGGCATTCCGCAAGGGACAAGCCCTCTACTGTGGGCATATAAACGCTGTAAGCCCCGGAATGTGGTCAGGAGGTGTCGTAGGGTTAAAGAGCGTCCTCGGCTTAAAAAGCCGTCAGAAGGCTCTGGAAGTGCTTCAGACGCTGGCTGACCTAGGTTATGTGCAGTATACGCTTGACTCTAAAACGAAAAAACTGACATATCAAATTACAGATTGGGTAGTGAAATGTTCCGGAGAGGAATGTATGCAGGGCGCTGTTTATGCCACAGAAGGCTATGGTTTTCTATGCCTTCCGCGTAATATCACAGAACGTCTTGCGGAGAAGCGATATATCTTTGAGGAATCGGACGCATGGATGGATCTCTGGTGCCATTCCGTATGGGAAGACCCGAACAATGCGTTTTCTTTTATGGCTCCAACTGTCCAGTATGGGAAGTACGGGGCTTTACTCACATTGGAAACCTTGGGACAGCGCTGGGGCTGGGAAAAGACAAAGGTATGGAGGTTTATGAAAAAGCATGGGGATGTCTTTGCCCTATACCGCCTTCCAGGCTCTTATGGCTGTCTCATTTTTAATAAACTGTATCCGGCAGGATCAGAGGTTTCAGTTCCAAGCCAGGAGGAAGTTATGTGTATTCTTGGCAAAATACGCATTTGTGGTGCAAATACGCAGAAGTCAGGTTCAGACCATGAGCATATGAATAAGCTCATCACATGGTATAGCCGCAGACTGACTGGAAGTAACCTGTCAGATGCAGCCATACAGGATGCTGAAAATCGCGTTGCATTTTCAGACCCTATAATACGCGCGTATCTTTCTCCGTGTAGGAATTGTAAGAATTGTGGATATGACTGCCAAGGTAAAGGTTATATGACACAGGCAGTGATTGAAACGAGTAAAATCCGCGGGCCATGTGAGCCGGTGGATATCACAAAAATAGCAAAGGAGTGTTTTACATATGAGCAAGCAGGATGAAAAAAAGCTGTATGAACAGCAGGAAAACAGGATATTGGCGCAGTCAGACGCATTTATTTCCCTTCTTACAAAGCGAGGGATTCTTGGAGATCAAAAAATTGATGATGAAAAGGTGCGTGCTGCCCAGAAGGAGAAAAAGCGGAATGCTTATCACAATACCCAGATGCTTCTCAAGAATTACCGGAAGATGGTTTGGGTGTTCAGCTGTTACCCGGAGGAGATTTTGCAGGAACTGGAGACTCCGTTTGAGAACTTTGACCGAATGGTGGACAGGCTGGATCTGGAGATGGCCATTGGGAATAAAAGGATGGAGAGCCGTCTGGAAGCTGCGGCAAGGTCGAGACTGTTGCTGGATCGGTTTAACGAGGCAATGGCGGTTCTCCGCAAGGAGCCGACACGGGGTGAGAAGCTGTATCAGCTGATCTATACGGCCTATCTGGCGCCGGAAAAGCTGAAGTTGGAGGAGATACTGTTCCGATTGGACCTGTCACAGAGGCATTATTACAGGCTTCGTGAGCAGGCAATTTCTATTCTTTCCATTCGTCTGTGGTCGGCGCCCAGTGAAGATGTGGATGTATGGCTGGAGCTGCTGACGCTCTTTGAACATTTGGAATGACAATTTCAGGGTAAACAAATTGGCACAAAAATGGCATATGTTCCGCCGATGACAGGGGAATAAAGCCGTGCTATACTTGTATCATCCCAAACTGGGATTGGGCAAACAAAGATGCCGTTTCTGAAGCTGAAATGCTTTTAGAAGCGGCATTTTTTATTGCCTAAAATCAAAGAAGGAGGTACTCGGCATGGTTAAACAAATCAAAAGAGGCGGAGGGCGCATGAAGACCGCCTACTGGTCACTGGTTGGTATGGCGTCTGCAATGCTGATTTCGCTGCAGCCTGTCATGGCGGACACAATCTGGAACCGCTTTTCGACGATCATGAAGGATGTGTACGGCCAGCTGGTGGGAATCAGCACCATTGTGGCGGTAACGGCGGCGGCCATTGCGCTGATTGTCAGGATGATTTCCAGAAACCAGCGTGCAGTCGATGAGGCAACGAGCTGGCTCAAACGAATTGTAGTGACGTGGATTGTCCTCAATTCCCTGGGTTTTGTTGTTGCTTATCTGCAACCCCTCATTGCCGGCGGCAATTACACAGGATAACCAAAAAAGAGAAAGCAGATGGAGGAGGTGATAATAGATGCTTGATTGGATTTTTGAAGGAATCGTGACGTGGATCAGTAGCATTGTTTCACAGATGATGGATGCGGTATCTGGTTTGTTCCTTCAAGCTTTGGGAACGGATATGACAGCGATGGAAGAATACTTTCCATTCGTGTCTAAGGCATTTACGGTCATGCAGTACACAGCATGGGCGATTCTGTTCCTTGTAACGGTATGGCAGCTTTTCCGTGTCTTTGGAGGACCAATCACAGAGGCAGAAAATCCGTGGGTGCTTTTGGCAAGAGGTTCAATCTTTGCTTTATTGATTGGCTATGCAAAGCCGATTTTCATGATTGTGCTGGATATCGCCCGTGCGCCATATACGGCTTTGATGGAGATTACCATGTCGGCAGAGGATTTTACCTTTGCAGGTGTGGAACAGGCGCTGTCCAATGGTTTGACCACGATTGTAGCTATCGTATCGGTGGTAGGGCTGCTGCTTCTCATCATTTTAGAGATTGCCCTTGGGTGGAATTATTTTAAGCTGTTACTGGAAACCGTTGAACGCTATATTGTGGTTGGCGTACTCTGTTACACCTCCCCTCTGGCTTTTTCTATGGGTGCTTCCAAAACAACGGCGCCGGTTTTCAAAAGCTGGTGTCGTATGGTGGGCTCACAGCTTTTGTTGCTGGTGATGAATGTATGGTTCCTCAGGGGCTTTAACAGCTCCATGGGACAGTATATCGGAAATGGCGGTGCGCTCTCCACAGGTCAGGGCAGTATTTTTCTCTGGCTGTTCTGTGCGCTGGCATTTTTGAAGACGGCGCAGAAGTTTGACAGCTACCTGGCGGCCATGGGGCTGAATGTTGCCCAGACCGGTTCCAGCATGGGTATGGAGCTTTTGATGGCAGCGCGGGTGATCAGCGGCGTGGGAGGCGGTGTGAAAAATGCAGGCAGTATGTTCCATAGTGCAAGCACTGCAACCGGAACGGGTGCAGCCGCAAGCGGATTTGCTTCCGGGTTCGCATCACGCTTCAAGCCAAATTCTTTTGTCCGTGACGCAGTTGTGGATGGCGGAAGCCGTATGGGTGTCGGTGGCAGCATCGGTTTTGTCGGTCGTGCCTTTGGCGGCATGGCGGCACGTAATGGCGCTACTCTTACAGGAGACTCCATTTCTTCTGTAGCTTCAAGAAATCCTGGTGTTTCCGGGACAATTGCCGGGGACATTGCAGACCGCAGCCTTGCGGGCTATATGCCCCAGCTGCAGGGCCACCAACTGAAAGACACCCAGATTACAGGAGGTCAGATCAGTACAACTTCAATTGGTGCAGATGGAAAGAGCACAGCGCTTGAAATGTATAACGCATCACAGTTTGAGAAACCAGATGCACCACATTCCGTGGTTACAGCTTCTGATGGAAGCCAGTGGTACCAGATGGCAAGCGGAGCCGGGGCAGGTGCATTTTATGATGCGCCGGCATTTATGGGAAGCCCGTCAGAAGCGGCGCCGGTTGCGGCGGCTTTCCCCGATGCTTCCGAGGGAACAACCCTCAGGACGGTTGGCGATGGCGTGATCGAGGCAAGCTCCGAGTCTGGCAATACCATGTGGTACAACAGTGCCTACTATGATGAGCCGGATGCGCCGCATACGATTATGCAGTCGGCAAACGGTGTAGACTGGTATGCGATGCAGCAGCACGCAGAAACACCTGCCTTTGAGCAGGGCGAGGCAGCTTTTGCCTATAACCAGGCGCAGTTCCAGCAGTTTATGCCGGGATATGAACAGCAGGTATCCTCTGTGGATGGATCCGGGCGTAAGGATGGTCATTTTGAGGTCCGCCATGAAAATGGATCCGGAACCATGTTCTACGATACATCCCAGTATGCGGCTCCCCGTGGGGATTATCAGGTGTTTGAAGATGCCCGCGGAGGCCAGTGGTATGCGATTCGCGGCGAAGCCGCCGTGGAACGCAAGCCGGTATACCAGGATGGCAAACCGGTTTATGACGGTGACAGTGTACGGACAGTCTCTGTGGAAACTGTTCGGTATAAGAATACGCCATCACGCTTTGGAGAGCCAAAACCCCGCAACCATGGGGAGATGAAACCGCCGAGGCGGAAACGGTAAAATAAGTGCAGGCAGCCGAATCAGAGAGATGCTGGTTCGGCTGTTTTGCATATTTCATGTTGAAATTACGCTGCTTTTGCAGCAGCTTGATATAAGGAGGTGGACCCAATGGCTGAGCCAGAAAAACAGCAAATCGGTGATGGCTCTGATAATTATGGACAGGCAGCCGGGCAAATGGCAAAAGCGGCAAAGCAGGCAGGCCAGGAAGCAGCAAAGCAAACGGCAGCAAAAGGTGCGGAGGCTACGGCTAATGCGGCCGCCGCTACAGTAAAGGCCAGTGTGGAGGGTGGAAAGGCCGCCGCAGAAATCGCTGCCGGCACTGCCGCAGGTGGTCCATGGGGCGCTATCCTGTCTGCGGCATGGGCAATGCGCCATACTCTTTTCAAGATACTGATATGTATCTGTTTGTTTCTGTTGTTCCTGATTACCATGATTGTTTCCCTGCCGACGATTGTATCAAACAGTATTTTCGGACTGGATGGTACAAAGCCGACAGAAGGAGCAACCCTGATGTCAGCCTATACGGAGATGTCAGGTGCCGTGTCTGGTGTGGTAGATGAAGGATATAACCAATCGCTTTCTCATGTGGATCAGCTGATTACAAACGGTGGATATGATTATGATCTTTCGATGGATGCACTTATCAATTACGCACAGAGTTCCGCCGGATATGATGTCTGTTATATACTGGCAGCTTATTCAGCGTCCATGCAACAGCAAAATACAGGCAAGGATGATATGGTATCAAAGCTTAGAGGCTGTGCCGGGGAGATGTTCCCCGTTACATCAGAAGAAAAGGAAAAAGAGATCATCATTCCTGTTTCCTATTATACATATAAGCCGATAACACTTACCGTAGTTACGAATAAGGTGCAGACCGGGACGATTAACGGTACGCCCCAATATCGGTATGATACGGCATCAAAGACCTACTATCTTCCGGATGAGGCGCATAGCAGCGATACGGCTGTCACGGTGGATGCCTATAAAGAGGTGGCGGTGGATATTCCCGTTTATTCCGGTGGGAAGATTACGGGAACAACCACGGCAAACTATTATGTGGCTAACGGGCAGGAAACACTGACCCCAGGTACAGAGATCATCAAATATCTGGAGTGTACCATTCATCCATTTGATAATACAGTGGTTGCCAAAGCGTTTGGCATTGACCTAAATGCAAAATACGATCAGTTTAATCTTACTTATGGCGAAGTAATCCAGAACATGGCGAATGCGTTAAAACGGACGTTGTATGGTTCTGTGAGCGGCGGACAGGCGGTTCCCCTGACGGACGCCGAGCTGATTGCTTTTGTGAACCGGCAGAACTGTAGTGCGACAAGAAAGCATATCTTGAGCACCGCGCTGTCCCTTGTGGGCAAGGTTCCTTATTTCTGGGGTGGTAAGTCAGCACCCGGGTGGAACGATGAATGGAATACGCCAAGACTGGTAACAGCTGCAGGATCTTCTACGACAGGCACGATACGCCCTTATGGGCTGGACTGTTCAGGCTTCAGTACATGGGTATTTAATACTGCTGTGGGTGTAGAAATTGGTGCAGGTTGTAACGGGCAATATCCAAATACCTATGGGATTTCTGCATCAGAGCTTTTGCCTGGTGATTTGGGATTTTTAGCAGATGATGACGGATGGGGACATGTCCTTATTTTTGCCGGGTATGGGGAGAGCGGAGAACGAATGTGGGTGCATTCTTCTGGTGGACAGGGCGTTATTCTAAATACGCCAAGTTATGAAGGAAGCCTTTCCTACCGGCGTCTTAGCATTGTAGATTACGATGCACCGGTATTGGGTGAGATTTCAGGAACACCCATTTCTACTTTAGAAGTGGATGTCACCCATTACTGTGCATGTGCAAAATGCTGCGGCAGTAATGCAGACGGAATTACCGCCAGCGGCAAACAGGCGGCCCGCGGCATGGTGGCAATGTCAAGCTATTATCCGTTTGGCACGCAGATTATGATAAACGGAACCATGTATACCGTAGAGGATCGCGGTGGTTCCGGCATTGAAAATGACATCCACCGTGTGGATATTTTTGTGCCGGATCATAACGAAGCGCTGCGTTTGGGCAGATACAAGACAACAGCTACGATTTACAGAATAGGCAGGTGAGAAATTTTGGATGAAAAGGAGTACAGCAATATTTATGCTATACCGGCGAACTATACAGATTCCGGCAAGATTTTTGGCGGAATGCTGGAGCCGAGGAATGCAGTAGAGACAGGGATATTATTAGTCATTTTGGGATATCCGGAATTGATGTTGATTCCCATGTCCGGAACGATTCGCATCGTCGTTATGACGCTAACACTTTTACCTCTTGCTGTTCTTTCCATGATGGGTATTGACGGCGATTCGCTGTTTCAGTATATAGGACACATCATTCGGTATTTTGCAAGCAGGAGAAAATTACATTACAGAAGGGTGGGATATAGATATGACCCAAAGCAGCTCCGAAAAAAGAAAAAAGGCAGCTCGGCAAAGAAAAAAGGCAAAAAAACCGGAAAAGCTGGAGTTCGTTCAGGACTTCATTCCGGTTAAAAGTCTCCAGCATGGTATTATTGAAACGACTGATGGGAGATATATTCGGATTCTTGAAATTGAGCCGATTAACTTTATGCTGCGTTCCGGAGAAGAACAGTTCAATATCATATCGTCTTTTGCCAGCTGGCTGAAAATTTCTCCTATGCGGCTTCAGTTTAAAAGCATTACCAGAAAGGCGGATTCAGATAAGCACGTCGCCATGATTCACGAAGAACTGGAAGTAGAGGAAAGTGAAGAATGCCGGCACCTTGGAGAAGGTTATATCCGTCTGATTAAGGATGTGGGAAGCAGGGAAGCGCTTACAAGGCGCTTCTTTTTAATCTTCCAGTATGAAGAAATCCGCCGTGGAGATGGAGATGATTTCTCCCAGATTTATGGCATGATGCAGACAGCGGAGCAGAATGCCCGTGCTTATTTTCTGCAGTGTGGGAATACGATTCTCCAGCCGAAAGATCCGGATGAGGCAACGGCGGAGATTTTATATATGTTTTTTAACCGTCGGTCTTGTGTGGATGAGCCGTTTTCCTCCCGCGTGAACCGTGTGGTCGTGGATACGATGGTGGCAAAGGATAAGGTCATTGGCGTGGATCCCATCCCGCCGATCCGCATGGCGCATTTTCTGTCGCCGCGCGGCATTGATCTGACCCATCATAATTATGTTGTGATGGACGGATTGTATTATTCGTTTCTGTTTATCAAAGGAAACGGTTATCCGGGTATGGTACGGGCAGGATGGATGTCGGCACTCATCAATGCCGGGGACGGGATTGACATAGATGTGCAACTGCGGCGTGAGAATCGGAGTAAGACAATTGATAAAGTAGCACAGCGCATTCGCCTCAACCGCACGAAGCTGAAAAGCATGCAGGATACCAGCACCGACTATGAGGAATTGACCAATTCCATACAGGCGGGCTACTTCATAAAGAATGGCATTGCCAACAACAATGAGGACTTGTTCTATATGTCCGTATTCGTTACGGTTTCCGCCAAAGGCTATGAGGAACTGATGTGGCGTAAACAGCAGATCGTGGATATGTTAAAGTCTATGGACATGTATGTGAGCGACTGTCGTTTCCAGCAGGAAGCGGCGCTCCGCTCTGTGATGCCGTTCTTAAAGATTGAGCCGTCACTGGAAAAGAAATCAAAACGGAATGTGTTGACCAGCGGCGCAGCCTCTGCCTATATGTTTACATCTTTTGAAATGTCGGACGATACAGGCGTGCTGTTGGGCATCAACCGGCACAATAATTCGCTGTGTATCGTGGATCTGTTCAATACAAAGAAAAACAAGAACGCCAACCTGAATCTGCTTGGCACCAGCGGCGCAGGCAAGACCTTTACCATGCAGCTTCTGGCGCTCCGTATGAGAATGAGGGGGATCCAGTGTTTTATCCTGGCACCAATCAAGGGACACGAGTTCCGCAGGGCCTGCAAGAAGATCGGCGGCGAGTTCATCAAGATTGCTCCCGGTTCCCCGCACTGCATCAACATCATGGAAATCCGGCATACCATCTCTCCGGAGATGGAGCTGATTGACGAGATTGACTACAGTGAAATGGATTCCATGCTGGCTCGTAAGATTCAGCAGCTGATGACGTTCTTCTCCCTGCTGATTCCGGATATGTCCAATGAGGAAGAGCAGATGCTGGACGAGGCTTTGATTCAGACTTATGCAAAGTTCGGAATCACACACGACAATGATTCGCTGTATGTAAGTCGCAGCGTCTCCCCGCCGAAGATGAAAAAAATGCCGATTATCGGGGATCTTCATGAGGAATTGCTGAAAAATCCCATGACGAAGCGCATTGCTATTATCATCAGCCGCTTTGTAACAGGTTCCGCCCAGAGCTTCAACCAACAGACCAACGTGGACCTGTCCAATAAATATATCGTGCTTGACCTTTCGGAACTGAAAGGCAAATTACTTCCGGTCGGTATGTTCATTGCACTCGATTACGTGTGGGATACGGTTAAGGCAGATCGTACCAAAAAGAAAGCCATTATGATTGATGAAATATGGCAGCTGATCGGCGCCAGCTCCAACCGGATGGCGGCAGAGTTCTGCTTAACTATCTTCAAAACCATAAGGGGCTTTGGTGGTGCCGCCGTCTCCGCAACACAAGACTTGTCCGATTTCTTCGGTTTGGAGGATGGCAAGTATGGACGTGCGATTATCAATAACAGCAAGAATAAGATTATTCTGAATCTGGAGCCGGATGAAGCCAAGTATGTGCAGGAAGTGCTGAAACTGACCAAAACAGAGATCCGTTCTGTTACCCGGTTTGAGAGGGGCGAAGCATTGGTCTGCTCTAACAATAACAAAGTTCCTGTTGTAATCAAAGCTTCCAAAGAGGAGCAGGAAATGATTACAACCGACCGGGCTGAGTTGGAGGCGCTTTTAAAGGAACGCCAGCAGGAACAAACGCATTCTGCGTAGAATACGCATTTTATGAAAAATACGCACAAAAAGGAGGTGTTGCCTATGCTGCTGCAAGATGAGCAGTATGTTGTAAAGTGGCTCTCACAATATGGAGCTTTGCCTAAAACCCAGATTACACGAATGCTGCAAAAGCCAGCCCAGACCGCAGATAAAATCCTTCGGAACCTGAAGAAGCAGATGCGGATTGCGGATGTGTCGAGCGGCTATTATATTGGGCTGGATGCGATGGATAAACCGGATCAGCGGACCATTCTTGCCGTATGGGTTCTTTTGAAATTCATTGATTATGTTGACCCAATGGCGCATTATCCGGCGGTTTATCCATCTCAGCTTTTTTTCTTAAAGGAGAATATCGGTTACGAAATCGTGGTGTTATATGAAGGCGAGCAGAATCTTTTGAAACTGCTCCAACCTCAGGAGGATTTGAAGTATATTATTGTCCTTCCCCGTATCTCTATGGCATACGGGATGCGGCTTCCTCATGCACCCTGCTTGTTTGCAACTGTGGATTTTCAGGGGGATGAGGAGCCAGGGGTTACTTTCTATTCAGAGGAGGCGGTGAGCGATGATAAAATTTCTGGACACGATGGGTAAAATCGTGAGATTGGAAAAGCGATTGCAGGAGCAGCTTGCTTCTATACAATGGTTTTGTGAAAATGGGAGCACTTATGAAGTTTATCTGCATTCACTTAATATGGAAGAAACAGCGGAGCGGCTGGTTCTTTTGACACGGGCGCTTCCCGCTTATACCGGTGTGCCGAATGCAAAGCTTGAGGTAGAGCGTCGGATAAAGGATTGTATTCCCGTAGAAATTGGTTTTACAGAGGAGCGTTGGTTTTGCCTTCGCATCCCAGCATTGCTCCCAAAGAAGGCGGGCGGGTCAGCGGATTATATCCGCTCTTTCTTATATCCTGCTATGCGGGCCTTTTTTGAAAAGCAGCTTCCTGTGCGGTATCGGGACGGTATCCTGATTTATCGTCATGTATATGACAAAGCCAGACCCGAAAGAAAAAAGCGGGATCATGACAACATTGAAATCAATATGGTTTCGGATATCGTAGCCATGTATGTGATGACGGACGATGGCCCATCGGTCTGCTCTCATTATTACTGCAGCGCAGAAGGATCGGAGGACCGGACTGAGGTTTATGTAGTGCCAAAATGGGACTTCCCCATTTGGCTGGTAAAGGAAACAGGGATACCGGATGAGGGGGTACTGCTCTATGAAAAAAGGTAAATTTAACCGAAAAAACATATGTAAAAACGATGCTTATCGGGCGGAGAAAAAATACATATCTTCTGAGAGGGCAAAAAAGCCCAGTATAGCAGCAGTTTGGGGGCGTCATTACGCCGGAAATTCCGACAAAGAGAGCAGTCATGTTGTCGGAAAATGCTTATGAGCGGAGGTGAGGGTCTATGGTTCATTTCCGCCCGGGCAGTCAGGTCTGGCAGATCATCACGCTCCTTTCATTTGTGGGGGAGTTCCCATTCAAAAGCCTCTCTCTGCTTGGGCGTGAACGGGTCTATAAGGCTCTTATTTCCAGACTGACTACGCTTCAGACGATTCGTAATTTCAATTCCGGTGACGAAATCACCTGCCGTCTCCTGACCGTATCCGGGAAAGGGGCGGGCAAGACTATACGGCTCTACAAGGGTGCGCTTCCCATACTGGAATGGCTGTATCCGGGTGTGTATGGATATTATATGGATTCATTCTGGGGACACCGCTTTCCAGGAGACGTATCACACCGGGACAGGAACCACCGGGTTGCGGAAGCTGCGGCGATGTTCTTGAAAGCCGGTATGGAGGCAAGGCCATATCTTCTCCCCAGGCTTCAGAACAGGGAGATTCTGCAGGTTGTGCATGGTACGCCCTGTTTTTATCTGGCTAAGGATCTGAAGAAAGTTGGGGAAGCGGAGATGAACAAGACCATGTTCACCCGCATGGCCGGCGCATTATTTTCTTCCGGCAGATGTTATGCCGTTTATAATACGAGGGATGCCGTGATGAAGTGGAGCGGCATGGGTGAGTATAAAGCCCTCCACAGTCTGATCGAGCTGGCAAGACTGAATGCCGGTATTTTGGAGGTGGATTCAGCGATACTGTTTGGCCAGTCTGGAGAGACAGCGCTGCGAACCCTGTTAGAATCAGACAAAACCAGACGGCTGGAGTTTCGATTCGATTCCATTTACCGCCATGTCCATTTTATCCCAATGAACGGGGACGGTATCCGGCAGCTGCGTCTTCTTTCTGCACCAGATTGGAAAGCGCAGCTCCTTGAACTTTTATTTGAGCCTGAGGTCAGATCCTATGACCGAGGGCTTTTTGAATACGACGCCTGTGTGAATGGCGTAAATATCTTATCGCATCTGGATGGGGACATTGCAAGACTCATTCGCTTTCGGGATGCAATTGAAAACCAAACCGGACGGTTTGAGGTTCTATGCTTTCCCCACCAGACGCACTTCCTCCGGGAATACTTGGGCGGGCTTGCCAGCATCAAAACCATCGGAATGGACTCGGTGGAAGCGGAGCTTTGCCCAGAGAGGAGGAATTTGTTTGAAAGATAAAAAAAGGACAGTCGGCATTACCATGGCTGTCATACTGGGATGCACAGCGTTTTTCTATCTTGGCGGAATGCTTGGCCAATTGTTTTCAAATTACGCAGCCTGGATGCAGGCGGATGGGCTTGCTGGTGAGGCGGCTATGAAACCAGTCAGTTGGAACCCTGTGGTGTGCTTCCCAATGGCGTTTACCCCAGACGGGCTGAAAGGATTGCTCGGAATCTTGGTTCTTGGCGGAGGAGTCTTTGCATATGTCAAGCTTCATGATAAGTTTGACGGAAAAAGCTATGACCCCAGAGGTTTCACCAAAAGCAAGACCGGAATTTACGGAACCGCCTCATGGATGGAAGAAAAAGAAATGCACGAGGTGCTGGAGGTGTCCTCTGTCGATAAAGCAGAAGGAACGATTCTGGGTGAGTATAAGGGAAAAGCGGTCTGTATGCCAAAGGACACCAGACTCAACCGGCATATCGCCATATTCGGTGCATCGGGTACCATGAAATCGCGCGCTGTTATCCGGAATTCATTATTTCAGGCGCTGAAACGTGGTGAGTCTGTGATTATCACGGACAGTAAGGCAGAATTATATGCCGATACGGCAGAGATGTACCGGCAGGCAGGCTATGAGGTAAAAATCTTTAACCTGGTCACGCCTGAGCATGGGGATTCGTGGAACTGCATGTCAGACTTAAACGGAGACACGCTGATGGCTCAGGTACTCACTAACGTCATTATCGGCAATACCAGTTCCGGTAAAGGCGACCATTTTTGGGACAATGGCGAAGGAAACCTGTTAAAGTCTTTGATTCTTCTGGTAGACCAGGACAGAACCCGAAGTCCCGATATGAAACACCTTACTGCAGTATATCAGCTCCTGACCCAGAACAGCGAGCGGCAGCTGACGGCAATGTTTGACAAGCTTCCGCTTGATCATCCGGCAAGGGCGCCTTTTAATTTATTCGCTCAGTCCAGCGACACCGTGAAGTCCGGCATTATCTTAGGACTCGGCACACGGCTGCAGGTACTGCAGAACCAGGCAGTGCAGCGGATCACAAGTCAGTCTGACATTGATTTGACTTCCCCTGCCAGACACAAATGTGCATATTATATTATCCTGAGCGACCAGGACGCCACTATGGCATTCCTGTCATCGCTCTTTTTTTCGTTCATGTTTATCAAACTGACTCGGTATGCAGACAGTCGGCCAAATGGCCGCTGCGATGTGCCTGTAAATTTAATCTTGGATGAGTTTAACAATGTGGGCCGCATTGGTGGTGCAGAAGACGGGTCGGATTTTGCCCGGTCTCTTTCGGTTGTCCGTTCCAGAGATATCCGGGTCATGCTGGCAGTGCAGAGCTTGGGTCAGTTACAGAACCGGTATCCCAATAACCTGTGGGCCGAGATTATCGGCAACTGCGATATCCAATTGATGTTGGGATGTACCGACGAGGTTACGGCTGAGTATATCTCGGCAAGATCAGGGGATATGTCCGTACAGGTAAATTCTACTATGACAGTGCGGCAAACCATTGCAATCGCTCAGGTCATTCCCCAGTATCGTCATACTGAGGGACAGGGACGGAGAAGACTTCTGACTCCGGATGAGGTCCTGCGGCTTCCAAACGAAGAAATGCTCTGCGTCATACGAGGCTGTAACCTCTTGAAGCTCACAAAACTGGATTTTACAAAACATCCCATGTCGAAGCAGATTGTGAGGACATCCATCATGGATTACCGGCCGGCAACAATATTTACGGCACCGATACTCAGTGAACCTGTCCCAGTGGCAGAGCCGGAGAAAAAGCCGGCACGCAAAAAAAGTCTTTACAGTTCGGCAAAACCGCCGGCTGAATTTTAATTTTACAGGAGGTACTAACTATGGCAACAAAAAAACAAGAATTGCTCCCTGAGGAGGAAGTTCTGCAGGAAGCAGCCCCTCAGACTGATGTGAATCCGGAGCTTGAGGAGATGTCTCAGCCTGAAGACAGCTCCCCGGATACGGCACTGCCCCAGACTGACTCTGAAACTTCAACAGAAGGCGCCTCTTCAGAGGAATTCAGGGATGCAGAAGCGGCAGAAGCTCCCGTCTCCCAGATTGATATGAAAACAAATGACGGGCAGCCGCCTTCGGAGTCGGCAGAAGAAATATCTTCCCAGACGGATATGGAGAGTGCCGAAGACGACACCTCTTCAGAAAACGCATCGGACAAAACTACTCCCCAAGAGGGCTCCCCCCAGACTGAGCCGGAGAAAGTGAAAAAGCCCCGCGGGCGTAGGAAGACCAAGGAAAATCCATCCCAGTCTGACACAGAAGCGGATTCAGGGGAAGAGAATGCATCCGACGGCGTCGAAAGGGCGCCTAAGCCTAAAAGGAAGCGTGCGTCTGCCAGACCGGTTTCGCCGGTGCTGGCCATTGATGACCAGCTCAGCGTCGAGACAGATGCAGAAAAAGCAAAGAACGATTTGTTGGACTTACTGGAGTCCCAGAAAACCGGCCGCATTCTGACCGGAACCATCCAGGGTGTGGAGCGCCCCGAGGACAACCCCTCCCGTTCTTTCGCAGTCATTTACCACGGTGAGTTCAAAGTCATCATTCCTGCAGAGGAAGCGGTGGAGCCGCCAGCGGATTATCGCGGCAGGCTTCCGGAGGACGTGCTGCATTACATGCTTACCAAGCGACTGGGCGCGGAGGTGGATTATATCGTCAAAGGGATCGACCCGGCATCGGGCATTGCGGCGGCGAGCCGTTTGGATGCGATGAAGGCAAAACGCAAGCAGTATTATCTGGGTACAGACAGGGATGGGAACAACCTGCTCTACTCAGGTGTGTGCGCAGAAGCCAGAATCGTGTCGGTGATTCGTGCCGGCATTTTTGTGGACTTGTTCGGTCTGGAGATCTATATTCCACTCAGAGAACTCAGCTATCAGAGGTGGATGGACGCAGCGGCCCATTTCCAGCCGGGGCAGCGTATCCTGGTGAAGGTGCTGGAGGTGGACAGGAGCGACCGGAACCATGTCAAGGCAACAGCTTCGGTCAAGCAGTCTGGTGAGAACCCGTATGAAAAAGCGCTGCGCAGGTATTCCGTCGGCAACCGGTATGTGGGTACGGTCAGTATGGTGGACACCAACGGCGTATTTGTGGCGCTGGACGGCGGCATCGACTGCTTGTGCAGTTACCCCAAGCGCGGCCGCCCGCCCAGAGGGTCGAGAGTAACAGTACGCATACTGGGAATCAACCATGATTCCAACCGAATCTGGGGTGCCATCACCCATATCGCAGCGCCCAGATAATATAGGAAACTCAATCTGAGAGAAAGGAGGAAATCCATGAACCATTGTGATCTCAGCCCGGCTGAGCAGAAGAAGCGCAAAGAAATTGCCGAGCATACCCGAAAGATGATCCTGTCCGAACTCAAAATTGAAAGTCAGGACGACATATCCCTGATGGCGGGATACCGGGATTATTATCTGCAGATTTCGTTTTCTGAGCTTCATCCACTTTTGGTGTTCTGTTTGGCCAAGGCACTTGAGAAACCGAGCACTGACAGACAGAGGCAGATGACAAACGAGCTGAATCTGCACAGCATCCTTGGCAGCCATGCCATCAATGATGAGGTCGGTTGCTATTCTTACCGTGCGACCCAGTGGCTTGACGCAGAACTAGATGCACCGCGTTTTTTTGAGATACTTGATCGTTGCGTCGATGAGGCGGACCGTGGGTTCTACAAGCTTGCGGGTTAAGATGCGTTGTATTTCTCCATACTCAGTCGTGTAATGTAAGTAAAAACGACAAAAGGAGGAATGCGTCATGAAAAAATGCGTATTATTCGTGGTACTGGCAGTGCTTCTGGCACTTACGGCCTGTTCCAAAGATGTGGGTACTTCGGATGACCATGGGCAGGAAAGTAAACATACCGCTCAGTCTCAGACAGAAAAAGAATCTGAAGATGAGGACCTGAAGGAGACTGCTCCAATAGAGGAACCAAAACCAGTTTCCCAGAGTGAGGCGAAAGAGGAGGTATCCCTTTCGGATCCGGTTCATGAAACGGATCAAAATTCTGAGTCTGGGAAAGAGGCGCAGAACCGGGCAGAGGAAAATGCTCCCGAACCAAAGCAGCCTGCCGCAGGCAATGGACAGCCCACGCCGGAGGCGGTGATGGAGAGCTGGATGAATAGTGCGGGGCATCGGGCGAATATTTTGAATGGGGAGTTTACGGATATTGGAGTGGGGTATTATGAGAATGGAAGTGGAGTGGGATATTGGGTGCAGGTGTTTACATACTAGGATTTGAATGGAGAGGTGTGCTTG
>URCD01000008.1 GCA_900546215.1 uncultured Eubacteriales bacterium
ACTGCTTTATAGGATATTCATGGCCCGGTAATATTAGAGAGCTGGATAACATTATAAAAAGTGCTTACGCCTCATGCGACTCATTTAAAATACGGCTTATGGATTTGCCGTCTAAAATGGTTGCCAGCCATAAGGTAGGAGAGGGAAAAAGCTCAGAGATTAAAAGGCTTTCAAACCTTATGGATGAATATGAAAAAAGCATAATACTGGAGGAACTGAGACGAAACGGCTGGAACTGCAGGAGGGCTGCGGATGAGCTGGGAATTCATAAAAGCCTTTTGTATAAAAAAATTGATAAGTACGGAATTGACCTCAACCGTGAACGGTATGGGGATAGCAATTAAGTAAAAGCTGCCGCTTTGCGGCAGCTTTTTATAAATTAATTAAATCATTTTCCTGCATGAACGATAGTATTTCTTCCCTCATTTTTTTTGCCGCGGGGCTGATGGCCTCAGGATGAGAGCATACAAGTCCTAGAATTCTGTACTCAGGCGGGTCAATGGGATATATATTTACGTTTTGGGGTTTTTCTTCAAAAAGCATTCCCGGCATAATACTTATTCCTAAACCGCTTTCTACCATCGCAGTTATAGATGTATTTGCGCAAATATGAAATGAAGATTGAACGGGAATATTGTATTTTCTTAAAAATTCCTTGGTGTCTCTGTCGCTTCCCTGTGCCTGCATAATTATCGGCATCTTTTTGATTTCTGCTATTGTTATATATGTCTTGTTTTCAGGTATAAAATCATTGGGAGTTACGCATACAAGCATATCCTTATACAGAAGAAGTACGTCCTTGTTCGGTATAAGGTCCTTTGTCACAAAGGCTATGTCAACCACAGATGTTTCCACCCAGTATTTTATATCGTCATAGCCGCTTTCATATACCTGTATATCAATATCAGGATATTTTTGGCGGAATGACTTTATTATCTTTGTAAGCCACCTTATGGTGGTGCTGTTGTAGGAGCCTATCCTGACGGTTCCGTTGGATACGCCCCTGATTTGTCCAACCTCCTGCTTAAGACTTTCTTCATCCTGAAGCATACGGCGGATAGAGGGCAATAGCCTTTCGCCGTTTCTGGTAAGGCATACCCCGTTTCTGGTTCGAATAAAGAGCGAAAATCCCATTTCATCTTCAAGGGCGGAGATTGTATGGCTGATTGCTGACGGAGTGAGATTAAGTGCCTTCGAGGCTTTTACAAAGCTTCCGTACAAGACAACAGAATCGAATATTTTGCATGTATAAAGTGTCATATAATCACATCCAGTTGAAATAAATTTAATAATAAATATATTTAAGTGAGAAAAACCTCTTCTTATATTCTATATTATTTAACAGAGTTTTTAAATAGTAATAATAAATAAAGATTATTAAAGTGTGTACATATATAAATACAATAAAATATAAATGAATATTAGTACCTTTATTAACGAAATACATGAAATTTATCTCAATTATAAGTACAAAATAATGAACTTTACATATTAAGGCAACTATGTTAAATTGGAATTGTGTTGAGTGGTATTTTAAATAACCAGCAGGAGGTTGAGAATATGGCAAAGAGAAAGACTATTACTGATTTAGTAAAGATGAAAGAAAACGGTGAAATAGTATCGTGGATGGTTCTGTATGATTCACCGTTCGCATCCTATGCCGAGGCCGCAGGTATGGATATGATACTTGTAGGCGATTCCATGGGAATGATTGTATACGGCTATGACGATACAATCCCTGTTACAATGGATATGGAAATAGCACACTGCCAGGCCGTCAGAAGAGGCGCTCCTAATACATATATTGTCGGGGATATGCCATTCGGTTCATATCAGGCAAGCGTTGAGGATGCGGTTAATAATGCTGTACGCTTCTACAAGGAAGGGAATGTAGACGCAATTAAACTTGAGGGCGGTGTTTCTGTGGCGCCCCAGATTAAGGCAATCGCCCAGTCGGGAATGGTTGTTATAGGGCATATCGGTCTTACACCCCAGTCGTCGGCCGCTATGGGAGGCTTTAAGGCGCAGGGACGTACGACAGACAGCGCCAGGGCGGTTATTGAGGACGCCATTGCGGTTTATGAGGCTGGCGCCAGAATACTGCTTATTGAGGGAGTTCCGGAGGAAACTGCAAAATTTATCCATGATCTTCTTCCAATCCCCGTTTATGGAATAGGCGCCGGAGCAGGGCTTGACGGACAGGTGCTTGTAATCGGAGATCTTCTTGGTATGTTTACCGGCTTCACTCCTAAGTTCGCTAAAAAATATGCGGATATCGCGGGAGTAGCTACAAATGCCATTGCAGATTATGTTAAAGAAGTAAAGGAGGGTTCTTTCCCGGCGGCTGAGCATAAATATAAAATCAGCGGAGACCCCGAAGAATTTGAAAAGCTTTTTAACGAGTACAAAGAAAAATTTAAAGCCTGAAGGCTGACAAAAGAATAAATGCAAATACATATTGCGGAAAGGAAACGTCATGAAGGAAATTGGCTTGAAAGATAAACTGAAAGGTGAAAAACTTAGCAGCCCCAAAACATTGACGGGAGTGGCAATGCTTGTGGCATTGTACACCATATTATCGTTTTTTACACTTAATTTAAGCACCACGTGGGAAATCAGCTTTGCATATCTTGCATTAGGGGTATGCGGAATGCTTTACGGACCTGTTGTTGCCGGAATGGCCGGCGCGGTTGGAGATGTTCTTGGATTTTTTGTAAGCCCCAACGGAGGATTTTTCCCTGGCTTTACTTTAAGTGCGTTTATAATGGGATTTATTTACGGATGGATTTTATATAATAAACCTGTGTCCTTAAAACGTATAATGGCTGCGGTTCTTATTGTTATGATTGTATGCAACCTTGTACTTACTCCCATATGGCTTAATATGATGTACGGAACAAGCCTTATCGCCGTTCCGAGAATAATAAGGAATGCAATTATGTATCCGGTTCACACTGCTCTTCTTTACGGAGTACTGAAGGGTGTGCGCAGCTTTAAAAAGGCTACTGCATGAATATAAATCTGCCCTGCAGGCTCCTGCCTTCGGGGCTGTTGTATTTGAATAACAGGAATAATTACAAAAGGAGAGTTTGACAATGGCAGCATATAAAAGCGATATTGAAATAGCACAGGAAACAGAATTAATGCCAATAGAAAGTATTGCGGCTAAGCTTGACCTTACTAGGGACGATATAGAACTTTATGGTAATTATAAAGCAAAAATTGATTATACAAAATTCAAAGACAAGAAAGAAAAGGCAAAACTTGTTCTTGTAACGGCCATTACGCCAACCCCTGCGGGAGAGGGAAAAACAACTACCGTTGTAGGTCTTGGCGATGCCCTTAACAGAATTGGAAAAAATACAATAATAGCACTCAGGGAGCCGTCTCTTGGGCCTGTTTTCGGCGTAAAGGGCGGAGCGGCCGGCGGAGGATATGCTCAGGTTGTTCCTATGGAGGATATAAACCTGCATTTTACAGGAGATTTCCATGCTATCGGCGCGGCAAACAACCTGCTGGCGGCTATGATAGACAATCATATTTTCCAGGGAAACGCGCTTGATATTGATGTAAGAAAAATTACTTGGAAGCGCTGTGTGGATATGAACGACAGGCAGCTTAGAAATATTGTCTGCGGTATTGGCGGAAAAGTAAACGGCATGCCGAGAGAGGATGGATATGACATAACTGTTGCGTCCGAGATAATGGCTATTCTCTGCCTTTCAAAGGATATTACAGACCTTAAGGAGAGGCTTTCAAGGATTATAATTGGATACACAAGAGATGACAAGCCGGTAACGGCGGGACAGCTTAAAGCACAGGGAGCAATGGCGGCCCTCCTTAAAGACGCCATAAAACCTAATCTTGTACAGACGCTTGAGCATAATCCGGCTATCGTTCACGGTGGCCCCTTTGCGAATATAGCACATGGCTGCAACAGTATTACAGCTACAAAAATTGCGCTTAAGCTGGGTGAATACGTTGTTACCGAGGCAGGCTTCGGCGCGGACCTGGGCGCGGAAAAATTCCTGGATATTAAATGCCGTAAGGCTGGAATAAAGCCTGACGCAGTAGTAATTGTTGCAACTGTTAAGGCGCTTAAAATGCATGGAGGAGTTCCCAAAACAGAGCTTGGCCCCAAAAATCTTGAAGCGCTTGAAAAAGGGCTTCCTAACCTCCTTAAGCATATAGAAAATATTACTAAGGTGTACGGACTTCCGGCAGTTGTTGCGATTAACAGATTTCCTACCGATGACGAGGAAGAGCTTAAGCTTATAGAGACAAAATGCAAGGCGCTTGGCGTAAACGTAGCCCTTTCAGAGGTATGGGGAAAGGGAGGCGCAGGCGGTGAGGAGCTTGCTAAGGAGGTTGTGCGTCTTGTAGAGGAAGGCGCAAATGACTTTAGATTTGCTTATGAAGACGATATGACAATTGAGGAAAAGATAAACGCCATTGTAACAAAGGTTTACGGTGGAGACGGAGTGGACTTTACCCCTGCGGCCAGAAAAGAGATGGAAAAGCTGCAGAACCTCGGCTTTGGCGGTTATCCTGTATGTATGGCTAAAACCCAGTATTCACTGTCTGACGACCCTCTTAAAATGGGACGGCCAGAGGGCTTCAGGGTTACGGTAAGGAATATGAAGGTTTCGGCCGGAGCAGGATTTATTGTAGTCCTTACAGGCGATGTAATGACTATGCCGGGTCTTCCTAAGATCCCGGCCGCTGAAAATGTGGATGTCGATGAAAACGGAAAAATTAAAGGGTTATTCTGATTTGCGGGTGGTCAAATGGATACACAGATAGATAAAGAATGGTTTGAGGCTCTTGCTTCGTCCTCACCAACACCGGGCGGGGGCGGGGCTGCCGCTCTTGCGGGAGCAGCGGGAGCCGCCCTTGGAATGATGGTTGCAAACCTTACAGTCGGCAAGAAAAAATATGCCGGCGTTGAGGAAGAAATAACAGGCCATCTTAAAAGGCTTAAAGTACTTATGGATGAAATGCTTTCCTTAATTGAAGCGGACGCGGTAGGCTTTGAACCGCTTGCAGCGGCATATTCGCTTCCGTCCTCAACCGATGAGGAGAAGAGGAATAAGGAAGTTGTGATGGCAAGGGCGCTTAAGGACGCCTGTCAGGTTCCTCTCAGGACTATGGAGGCCGGGGCTGAAATACTGGAGAGTATAGAGGTGCTTTCAGTAAAGGGAAGCGTAATGGCCATAAGCGATGCCGGAGTTGCCGCTCAGTTCATAAGGACTGCTGTGCTCGGTGCGTCAATGAATGTCTTTATTAACACAAAGTCCATGAAGGATAAGAATTTGGCGCTTGAATATAATAATAGAGCTGAAGGTCTTAACAGGGCGGCGGCCGAGAGAGCAGACAAAATTTTCAATAGAATAGAGGAGGCGCTCAAATGTCGGTAATAAAGGGGTCGCAGGTTGTAGAGGCAATGGGGGCTGAAATAAAGGAACAGGTGGAAAAGCTGAACGCAGCGGGTGTAGAACCGTGTCTTGCCATACTTCGTGTGGGAGCGGACGGAAGCCAGATAGCCTATGAAAAAGGCGCAAAAAAACGCATGGAGGCTAACGGGATTAAATACCTTGTGACAGAACTTGCCGAGGATATAACCCAGTCTGAGTTTGAGGGTGAGTTTAAAAAACTTAATGAGGACAGCAAGGTGCACGGAATTCTTGTTCTTCAGCCTTTGCCTGGGCATTTAAGCATCGAACCGCTGAAAAACACTATAAACCCTATTAAAGATGTTGATGCAATCAGTCCTGTAAATCTTTATAAGGTCATGGCTGGAGACTCGACAGGCTATGCCCCATGTACGGCGGAAGGGGTTATTGAAATACTCGACTGGATGAAAACACAGTACAGAGGAAAGAAATGTGCCGTTGTCGGCTGCTCTTTAGTTGTAGGAAGGCCATTAGGGTTTCTCCTGCTGGCTAGGGACGCCACAGTTACATTCTGCCATGAATTTACTGTAGATGTACCAAAGGAAACGAGGGATGCGGATATACTTGTCGTGGCTGCCGGCGTGCCCAAGCTTATTGGCGCCGGACATGTAAATGAAAATATGACGGTAATAGATGTTGGAATAAATGTAGGAAGCGACGGAAAGATGTGCGGGGATGTTGATTTTGATACTGTGGAGCCTTTAGTGGCCAACATAACTCCTGTACCCGGCGGCGCAGGCACGGTTACAACGTCAGTTCTTGCTAAACATGTTGTTAAGGCGGCTATGGCCCTTAACTAAATGGAGGAGAGGATACCTTATGGCAAAATATGAGCTTAGATACGGAGACGGAACCGTATCGTTCGAGTACGATGAAAAGAATGTAATTGATGTTATTAACGCGAATATCATGGAGGAAACAACGCTTTCTTCAGAGGAAGTAATCAAAAACGCTGTAGAAAATCCTATAGGAACGCCAAAACTTGAGGAAATGGTTACTCCGCAGTCTAAGGTAGTTCTTGCAATAGGAGACAAAACCAGACTTTGGACAAAGCAGAGCCTGATGATAAAGGTTATAATGGAAAAGCTTGGAGAAATAGGGGTTCCCGATGAAAATGTAACTATAATTTCATGTGTAGGAGGACATCCAAGCCAGACGCCTGAAGAAATAGAGGCTGCGGTCGGAGCCGATATGATGAAAAGGGTTAAGGTAATTGAGCATAACAGCTATGCTGACGACGATTACTTTACGTATCTTGGCACAACAAAAATGGGTACGCCTGTATATATAAATAAAATTGCGCAGGACGCTGACTGCCTCATACTTCTTGGCGGAGTTGTTTATCATTTCCTTGCTGGATTTGGCGGAGGAAGGAAAATGGTTCTTCCTGGACTTTGCTCTCAAAAGACAATCATAGCGAACCATATACATTCCCTTGGACCAAATTTAGGTGACGGCACAAGCCCCTTTGTAAAGGTAGGAGCCATGGATGACAGCAATCCTTTTGCCGCTGATATGATGGAAGCATCCAAAATGGCTGAACCTGAATTTATAGTTAATGTTGTTGTAAACGACGATGGAAAAATAACACACGCGTTTGCGGGCGATATGGTTGAGGCACATCAAAAGGCGGTTGAGGTTATTATTGAAAGGGACGGCGTGCCTGTTAAGGAGCTGGCCGATATGGCTATTGTTTCAGGCGGTGGCTATCCTAAGGATATTAATCTTTATCAGAGTACAAAGCCTATGGTAAACGCTGCGGGAGGCCTTAAGGACCATGGAATAATGATACTGCTGCATGAGGAGAGGGACGGCGTTGGCCATGCCGACATGGAAAAAATGCTGGTAGAAATGGATACGACCCTCGAAAGAGAAAAATATCTTAGAGAGAATTATAACGTAGGCCGTAACCTTGCTTTCTATACATGCGAGATGGCCGACAAATACGATATAATTTTAGTTTCCTCAATAGATGAGAAGTATGTTAAAAAGACTAACCTTAAGCTTGTAAGGTCAATTGACGAAGCCCTTGAGCTTGCGTATAAAATAGCCGGAAGAAAAGACTTAAGGACATATATTATGCCATACGGTTCAAATACTCTTCCGATACTCCAGAAATAATTAAAAACCGGCGATATTTAAATATCGCCGGCTTTTTTCTGACACTCACTGCATTCACGGTCATGAATTGATATAATTCCTCCGCATTCAGGACAGGTATATTTTTTCTTCTGCCGTTCCATAAATTCTGTTAATCCATACTCTTTTACAAGCATGCTGTTTTCAACTAAGCTTGCCTTATACCGCACATTGTAGCTTTTTTCAAGCCGTTTAATCTGTTTGCACGGATAAGAGCTGCATTCATAGCAATATGTAAAGCCCATTTCGGTTACGCATTCTTTAATTTTACATTTACGGCAGTGCTCAGGCTTATCTATATCACTGTTGCCGCAGCCGCTGCATGGCCTTTTGCTGTAACAGTGTTTATAGCAGACCATACAGTTCATTCCGCATGGAGCGAACATGTTGGGGTTGATGTATTCCTCGGGCATTTTCATTGGCATTTTATCCTCTGGGCAATATTATAGTTTATTAGGCATATTTTATCATAGCCATGACTAATTTACTACAGATATTACATAATCTTTTAATACATAAAGCTTTGTGGGGAGTTTACAATAGTATGCTTTATATAGTATACTGAATAATACAACACGAATTTGAATTATTATTCAGGAGGATTGCATATGGATTTTATTCCTGATTACTTGAGGGAAATTAATATACAGTCTGTAGTATTAAGATTTTTATTTGCGGCTGTCTGCAGCGGCATAATCGGAACCAGCCGAGGAAGAAGACAGCACGCCGCCGGACTTAGGACGCATCTTTTAGTATGTGTCGGAGCCGCGTCAATAATGATGATAAACCAGTATACGTATCAATACATGGGCTGGGGCGGCGATGTAGGCAGAATGGGAGCGCAGGTTGTCAGCGGCATTGGTTTTCTTGGCGCCGGCACAATACTTGTAACTGGCAAGAAACATATAAAAGGTCTTACCTCTGCCGCTGGACTTTGGGCTTCGGCGTGTATGGGGCTTGCCGTTGGCATAGGCTTTTATGAAGCAGCCGCCGTTATGTGTCTGCTCCTTTTTATCATATTGTCTGTGCTGGAGCATTTTGACGAGGAATATATAAAGACTTCAAGAGGAAGAATGGTGTATGTGGAATACAGCAGTACAATGCCGTTAAGCTGCGTAATAAAGGGCGTTAGGGAACAGGGCTGGCATGTAAGCGGTATAGAGCAGATAAACACAAAAATGGAAAATGTCAATTCCTTTGTTTTGATTATTGATGTTAAAAACAAAGACATGAGAAATGAAAAGGCTTTTGAGAGGCTTGGGGATATAGAAGGGGTATTTTTTGTCGAGGAAATTTAAATGTTATCCTTGAAAATACTTACGGTCTGTGGCAGAATGTAATCCGAAGGTGAAAAAATGAAGCTTAAAGATTTCAGACAGACCAAAATGGGAAAGTTTTTAAGCAGTTATGAACTTACCTATACGAATAAAGAAGGAAAAGAAAAGGTATATGAGATGGTCAGCCGGGAGAGTAATCTGTCGGCCATTTCTGTCGGAAAGCGGACTGCCGGCGTGGCTGTCGCGGGCTTTATGGATGACAGAATACTTTTGATAAAGGAATTCAGAATGGGTGTAAATGGATATGTATGGGCGTTTCCCGCCGGACTTATTGACGGAGATGAAACAGCGGAGCAGGCAGCCAGAAGAGAGCTTAAAGAGGAAACAGGCCTGGACATAACTGAAATAAAGGATATTTTAAAGCCGTCGTTTTCCTGCAGCGGGGTTACAGACGAAAAAAGCGTTATAATATTCTGTGAGGTAGATGGGGAAATAGAAAAATGTGATTTTCCTGATGAGGAAATACAAGCCGGATTATATACAAAGGAAGAGGTTAAAATACTGCTAAGAAATGAGTGCTTCTCGGCAAGAAGCCAGGCGGTATGCTATTTATGGGCAAAGGACTGATTTAAATGACTGATAAATTATTTTATAAAAGCGTTACGGACAGTGAGTTTGAGGCGGAGGTTAAAAGCTGTTTAAAGACTGAAAAAGGCTATCAAATAATTCTTGACAGGACTCTTTTTTATCCTGAGGGAGGAGGACAGCCTGCTGACAACGGAATAATTGGCAATGCCGAAATTTATGATGTGCAAGACAGCAACGGCGAGGTCGTACATTATTCGGACAAACCTCTTGAAGTGGGCGCGAAAGTAAAAGGGTTAGTTGATATGGACAGAAGGCACAGGCTTATGCAGCAGCACTCAGGGGAGCATATAGTTTCCGGGCTTATACATAATAAGTTTGGGTATGATAATGTGGGATTTCATATGGGCAGCGACTGCATTACAATTGATTTTAACGGCACACTGACTGAACAGGATTTAGACGGTATAGAAAAAGAGGCCAATGAGATTATATATAGGGATTTTGAACCTCATATATTTTATCCGTCAAGCGAGGAGCTGGCAAGGCTTGCCTATAGAAGCAAAAAGGAACTTGTAGGAGACGTGAGAATTGTAAGCTTCGCAGAATGCGACACGTGCGCCTGCTGCGGCCTGCATGTAGTAAGAACCGGAGAGATAGGAATAATAAAGATTATTGGATTTCAAAAATATAAGGGCGGAACGCGAGTCAGCATGCTCGCGGGAAGGCAGGCGTATGAAGACTATGCCAAAAAGGACATTGCTGTCCATGGCATATCAACCCTTCTTTCTTCAAAACCATACGAAATTAAAGCGGCGGTTGAAAAGTTAATGAATGAAAGGAACGAAATTAAGGAACAGCTTGTTTCCGCTAAAAGGAAAATATTTGAGATGAAAATGGCTTCTGTAAAAGACGATGAAAAATGCCCGGTTTTTTTTGAAGACGGGCTGGAACCGTTTGAGCTAAGACTTTTTGCGGACATGCTTATGGAGAAATTTCCTTCTGCGGCGGTATTTTGCGGAAATGATGAGGAAGGCTACAAATACGCTATAGGAAGCAACAAGGGTGATGTTGTATTATTCATTAAAGAGGCTAATAATGCGTTAAACGGCAAGGGCGGCGGCAAGGGAAACATGGTGCAGGGGTCTTTTGCGGCAAAGGCCGATGAGATAGAGAGATATGTATGGAATGGATTAAAATAATAATTTCAGCGGCAGTTCTTATATTTTTAGCCGTCATGGTGTATAGGACTATGTTCGCAGGAGTATTTAACAGCAGAGGTAATGATATGTATGTAATTATAGGACTCGGAAATCCGGGAAATCAGTATTCGCAGACAAAGCACAATGTAGGCTTCAGGGTCATAGACAGGCTGGCTGACAGATATAATATAGATGTGTCAAAGTTTAAGCATAAGGCACTTGTGGGAGACGGAATGATAAGCGGGAAAAAGGTTATGCTTGTAAAACCTCAGACTTATATGAACCTAAGCGGCGAAAGCGTAAAAGAGATAATGTCTTTTTATAAGGTGCCCATTGAGAATATGATTGTGGTGTACGACGATACAAGCTTAGCCCTGAGCCTCATAAGAATCAGGGAGAAGGGCAGTGCGGGAGGACACAACGGCATTAAAAATATCATCAGCCATATGGGAAGCGATGTATTTAACAGGGTTAAGGTTGGCATAGGCGAAAAGCCTAACGGCTGGGATTTGGCGGATTATGTCCTTGCTAAATTCAGTGAGGATGAGGAGCCGCTGATTTTAAGCGGCATTGATAAGGCGGCGCAGGCCGTGGAGCTCTTTATATCGCAGGGAATAAAAGACGCAATGAATAAATTTAACGCAAAAAACATAATTAAGGTTAAAGAAAAAGAGGAAGATAAGGAAAAAAGCAGGGAAGAAAACAAATAAGAGGTGATGTCCTGTGAAGTGGCTGACAGAACCGCTTAGGGAAATTGCAGATTACAGATATCTGATTGAAAATATACAAACTAAAAACACTCCTGTTCTGGCAACAGGAGTTATTGACGTGCAGAAAACACAGCTTATTTATTCGATTTGTGAGGAGCTGGACTCTAAGGCTCTGATTATTGCCTACGATGAGACAGCCGCCAAAAATATCTGTAATGATATTTCAATGCTTAACGCGAAGGCGCTATATTATCCTGCCAAGGACTTTATTTTTTATAGTGCCGATGTACATTCAAGCGATATAACAAAGCAGAGATTTAAAGCTATAGACGACCTTTTAAGAGGAGAGGCGGATTTTGTATGTACAACCGCTGAAGCCCTTTTTGAGAGGCTGATGACAAAAAAGGTCATGCAGAGCTATGTTTTAGAACTTAAAGAGGGGGATATAATTTCTCTTGACGAACTTGTAAAAAGCCTTGTATTTATGGGCTATGAAAGAAGCGATACAGTTGAAGGAGTTGGGCAGTTTGCCCTGAGGGGCGGAATAATTGATATCTATTCCCCTGTACACGAAACGGCGGTAAGAATTGAGTTTTGGGATGATGAGATCGACTCGGTGCGAGCTTTTGATGTAATGAGCCAGCGTTCACTGTCGCGCGCCGACAAAATAAGAATATTTCCGGTAAAGGAAATACTGTTTGGCACTGAGGAGGCTGAAGCCGCCGCTGACAAAATGGAAGCGGATATGCTTAAGGCAGTGAAAAGCTACGGCAAAAAGGGCTGTGACGAGGCTGCCGAAAATATAAAGAATACTGTTGGCGAAGCTGTTGATAAGCTGAGAAACGGTATAAACGATATAGGAGCGTTTATTAATTATCTGTCGGTGGAGACGGTAAGCCTTTTTGACTACCTTCCTGAAAATACAATAATTTTCTATGACGAGCCTAAAAAAATGAGAGCGCATGTTGACTCTGTATACGAGGAATTTTCCGAAAGCATGAAGGAAAGGCTTGAAAGAGGCTATATACTTCCAAGGCAGACGGGGCTTATATTTGATATAAACGATATTTACAGATATTCGTCAAAATTCAGAGAGGTTCTGTTCTGCGGTGTAACTCAAAGCGTGCCTGATTTCAAAATAAAGGGAATATCCAGCTTTGCCGTAAAGGCGTCAGCTGCCTTCAATAATAAATTCGAGTTGTTTTATGACGAAGTAAAATATCTCAAAAGCGAGGGCTACAGAACTGTTATTTTTGGCGGAGGCGAAAGCCGCTGTGAAAGAATATCCAGGGAATTAGCCAGCCATGGGATAGAAGCGGCATTAATAGGTGAAGGCTCGGATTTCAGCCCTGTAAAGGGAGGCGTTTATATATGCAGAGGAAAGCTGACAAAGGGCTTTGAATATTCGGATATAAAGTTCGCCGTGTTTTCTTTAAGCGAGATTACGGGAGAACAGGGGCTTAAAAGAAAACGTAAGCACAGCAAAAAGGGAAAGGCAATCGAAAGCTTTACCGACCTTAAGGTCGGGGATTATGTGGTGCATGAAAGCCACGGTATCGGTGTTTACAGAGGACTTGAGAATATATCTGTAGACGGGATGAACAAGGATTATTTGAAAATCTCATACAATGGGGGAAGTAATCTTTATGTCCCTGTAAACCAAATGGACCTTGTTCAAAAGTATATCGGAAGCGACGGCACAAGACCCAAGCTAAATAAGCTGGGAGGCAGCGACTGGGGAAAAATGAAATCCAAGGTCAGAGCGGCGGTTGCGATACTTGCAGAGGACCTTGTCCAAATATACGCTAAAAGGCAGGCTGCGCAGGGCTTTAAATATTCACAGGATACGTCGTGGCAGAGGGAATTTGAAGAGAGCTTTGACTACACTGAAACCGACGACCAGCTGAATGCGGTTGAGGATATCAAAAGGGACATGGAGTCAGGAAAGGTTATGGATAGGCTGGTCTGCGGCGACGTAGGATACGGTAAAACAGAGGTTGCAATAAGGGCGGCCTTTAAGACCGTTCAGGACGGAAAGCAGGTGGCATATCTTGTGCCCACTACAATTCTGGCTCAGCAGCACTATTCAACCTTTACAAAAAGAATGGCGGATTATCCAGTGCAGACAGAACTTTTAAACCGCTTCAGAACTGCCAAAGAACAGAAGCAGTCTATAAAAAATCTTGAGAGCGGTATGTCTGATATTGTCATAGGAACCCACAGACTGCTGTCCAAGGACGTTAAGTTTAAGGATTTAGGGCTTATAATAGTTGACGAGGAGCAGCGTTTTGGCGTTGCCCATAAGGAAAAGCTTAAAAGTATAAAAGAAAATGTAAATGTACTTACCCTTACCGCAACCCCTATACCAAGAACTCTGCATATGAGCCTTTCGGGCATAAGGGACATGAGCCTGCTTGAGGAGCCGCCGGAGGAGAGGCTTCCCGTCCAGACCTTTGTAATGGAAAGCAACGAACAGTTTGTAAGGGACGCAATTCATAGGGAGCTGGCAAGGGGAGGACAGGTTTATTATCTGCATAACCGTATAGACAATATATACGAGACAGCGGCGAAGCTGCAAAAGCTTGTGCCTGAGGCAAGAATACAATATGCCCATGGCAGAATGAGTGAGCGAGAGCTGGAAGGTATTATGGAGGACTTTATCGAGGGCGATACAGATGTGCTTGTGTGTACTACGATAATTGAAACCGGCCTTGATATACCAAACGTAAATACTATAATAATACAGGACGCGGACAAAATGGGGCTGTCGCAGCTTTACCAGCTCAGAGGACGAGTCGGAAGAAGCAGCAGAACCGCTTACGCCTATTTCATGTATCGAAAGGACAAGGTGCTGCAGGAAACAGCCGAAAAACGTCTGCAGACAATTCGTGAATTTACGGAATTTGGATCGGGCTTCAAAATAGCCATGAGGGACTTGGAAATAAGAGGAGCAGGGTCTCTGCTTGGCGCCGAACAGCATGGTCATATGGAAACTGTAGGATATGATATGTACTGTAAGCTTCTGGATGAAGCGGTTTGCAGGCTTAAAGGAATTGAAAAAAGCGATAGCTTTGAAACATCTGTGGATATTAATGTAAATGCCTATATACCGGATTATTATATAGAAAATGAGGAACAGAGACTGGAAATTTATAAAAAAATATCCCTTATTAATACGATGGATAACTTTTATGATGTTCAGGAGGAAATTGAGGACAGGTTCGGGACGCTGCCTAAATGCGTTCAAACATTATTGGATGTTGCGCTTCTTAAATCTGCCGCCCATAAATTGGACATAATATCTATAGCGGAAAAGCAGAAGAATATAGTTGTTACCTTTAAATCGGACGCAAAGGTTGATACTGGAAAAATTACGGAGCTTCTGACAATGAAAAACAGTCCTTATATGTTCACAGCTTCAAAGGAACCTTATATAACGATTAAAACTTCTCCGAAGGACGGACTTAATGTTTTAGATTACATTAAAAATTTCCTTCAAAATTTAACTATGGTTGAAAGTAACTAAAAAATATGTATAATGAAACAAAAGGAGGACTGTGCTATGAGAAAGTTCATACTGTGTATAGCTTTAACAGCGGCGCTTATAGCCGGATGCAGTCCGGTGAAGGAGAAGGCTGATGAAAGCTATGTTGTAAAAATAAATAATACAGCGGTTTCGAGGGAAGAATTTAACATATATCTCTACGAAACACAAAAAAGCTTTGAGGCCCTCGGAGGGGAAGATATATGGGAGACCGATTTTGACGGAAGGTCGGCCGAAAGCGTTGCAAAGGATAATACGCTTTCTACTGTAACACTTGTAAAGCTGGCGGAGGAAAGGGCTGTTAAAAACGGCATAACTCTTGACGATACTGAAAAGGAAGATGCGCAGACAGAGGCGGAAGCAATGTATGATGAGCTTACCGACAGCCAGCGGGAAGCAATCGGCGCTGATAAAGAGCTTTATTATGAGGTTATGCTGGAAAACTTTCTGTACAATAAGGTATATGATGATACTGTTAAGGATTACACCGTAAGCGATGAGGACTTTGAAGGCTACTACAGCTCGAATCTGGAGGAGCTTAAGAATCAGTATCGGGAGAACGTAAGTAGTGATGAGCCGATAAACGAGGCCGCGGTAAAGGATTACAGCCGCAGTAATTTTGAGAAGTATATGAAGCAGCTGTATTTTTCCAAGGAATATGAAAAATGGGAAAGTTCAGCTATAATTGAGAAAAACAGCGAAGTTTGGAATACAATAACGCTCATAAGATAGATAAAGGCAGGGGATATGCCTTGACGTTTTTACAGAGATGATGTAAAATTAGTTAGGGATATATAACCCCTGCTTTTTAAATGTGTTTACGGAGGTATTTTAATATGGAAAAAGAAGTAGCAAAATTATTAAATGAACAAATAAATAAAGAATTTTATTCTGCTTACCTATATCTTGCAATTGCTAATTTTTATACAGAAAAGGGATTAGATGGATTTGCTAATTGGTATGAAATACAGGCCAAAGAGGAACAGGACCATGCAATGCTCATGTATAAATACTTGCATAACAATGATGTTTCTGTGACTTTTGCCGCAGTTGATAAACCTGAAACAAGCTTTACAACGCTTATGGATCCGCTTGTTGCGGGACTTGAGCATGAGCGCTATGTAACTTCTCTGATAAATAAAATATATTCGGAGGCTCAAAAGGCAAATGATTTCCGTACTGTACAGTTTTTAGATTGGTTTGTTAAGGAACAGGGTGAGGAAGAAAAGAACTCAAGCGATCTTATTACAAAAATGAAATTATTTGGAGACGACGCCAGAAGTCTTTATATGCTTAACAGCGAGCTGATGAGCAGAGTATATGCAGCTCCGTCCCTTGTTATTTAAAGCTGATTAGAAAGCCTTGGCACATTAATGTGCCAAGGCTTCTTTTTATTTACAGAAAAATCAATTTCATGTATGATATAAATATCAAATTATAAGGAGGATTAACTCAATGCAGTATAGAGAATACGGGAAAACAGGTGTGAAGGTATCGCCTATAGGATTTGGTATGATGAGACTGCCGGCAGACAGCGACGGAAATGTAGATGAAGCAAGGGCAGTAAGCATGCTTAGAGCAGCTATTGATAATGGACTTAATTATGTTGATACGGCATTTAACTACCATAACGGAAACAGTGAAAAAATAACGGGAAAGGCTCTTTTGGACGGCTACCGTGAAAAGGTTTTTCTGGCTACAAAGGCTCCGGCGTGGATGTTTAAAAGCGGAGATGATTTTGACACAATACTTGATAAGCAGCTTTCGAGACTTCAGACTGATCATATTGATTTTTATTTGCTCCATGCTATGAACGCAATTGCGTTTGAGAAAAAGGTTCTCAGATACGGCGTTATGGAAAGGCTTGAGGCTGCAAAAGCCGCAGGAAAAATAAAATATATAGGATTTTCATTCCATGATAAGCTAGATGTGTTTAAGAACATCTGCGACAGCTATAATTGGGATTTCTGTCAGATTCAGCTCAATTATTTGGATACAAAATATCAGGCGGGAATTGAGGGGCTTAAGTATGCTGCCGCCAAGGGTATGGGAGTAGCCATTATGGAACCCTTAAGAGGCGGATTTTTAGCCGACGTTCCGGGTCCTGTCAAAAAACTTTTTGAAGGTACAGGCAAAACACCGGTAGAATGGGGTTTGGATTATCTTTGGAATATGCCTGAGGTTTCTGTAGTACTCAGCGGTATGAGCAATGAGGAGCAGATTGCGCAGAACTTAGAATATGCAGCACGTTCCTCAGAGGGAATGCTTGAAGGTGAAGGCCTTAAAATCATCGAAAAGGCACAGGAAATATTTGCTGGATATGATACAATTCCCTGCACAGGCTGTTCCTACTGTCTGCCGTGCCCTAAGGGAGTCGGAATACCGTATAATTTCCTCGTTTACAACAATTATAAGACAGACGGCAGCTTTGAGTATGAAAAGGCAAGATATAATGAGTGGGTGCCTATGTTTGGCCAAAAGGCGTCAGCCTGCGTTGCGTGCCGTAAGTGTGAGGAAATCTGCCCTCAGCATATAAGTATAGTCGATAAGCTTAAGACAGTCGCAGGCACCTTTGAAAAATAATACTAATATTAATTTTCTTAGTCTAAATCAGACAAAATTTCATACTATGGGGTAAATCTATCGGTAGTATTTATAATTGACTTTATTTGTTAAATTAGATTATAATATATGTATAAATTTTGAAGATGATATAATGCCGTTAAAACGGATTATATAGGCAACAGAAGAGGAAAATGTAGGAAAAGAAGATTTAGGAGGATTAAGAATGAAAAAATTTTTAGCAGTTCTTTTATCTGCCGTAATGATTCTTGGTGTGGCTGGCTGCGGTAATTCTTCATCAAAAACTGAAGAACCCGCTGATAAGGAAAACACAGAAAACACAGAATCAACGGGTATTGCGGCAAGCGACATCAAGGTTGGATTCATCTACATAGGTGATGAAAACGAAGGCTATACATATGCTCATTATGTTGGCGCGCAGGAAATGAAGGAAGCTCTTGGCCTTACAGACGAACAGCTTATTTTCAAGTGGAATATCCCGGAAAATGAAGCGTGCTATGATGCCGCTGTTGACCTTGCTGAGCAGGGCTGTGACATCATCTTCGCAAACAGCTTTGGCTTTGAGGATTACGTACTTCAGGCCGCAGAGGAATATCCTAACATACAGTTCTGCCATGCTACAGGATATCAGGCTGCATCAAGCGGTCTCGCCAATGTTCACAACTACTTTGCAAATATCTTTGAAGCACGTTATGTTGCAGGTGTTGTTGCCGGTATGAAGCTTGCAGAGCTCTACGGTACTGACACAGACGCTAAAATCGGTTATGTAGGCGCTTACTCATACGCAGAGGTTAAATCAGGCTACACAGCTTACTTCCTCGGTGTAAGATCAATCTGCCCTAACGTAACAATGGAAGTTAAATACACAGGCTCATGGGCTGACCAGGCTCTTGAAAAAGAAACAGCTGAGGCTCTTATTGCAAACGGCTGCGTACTTATCAGCCAGCATGCCGATACAACAGGCGCTGCCACAGCTTGCGAAGCTGCAGGAATATGCGACGTTGGATATAACGTATCCATGATTGAGGCTGCTCCTAATTACGCGCTTACATCATCAACAATCAACTGGGGCTCATATGTAACATTTGCTGTTGACTGCATGCTTAAAGGCGAGGCAATTCCTGTTGACTGGTGCCACGGTCATTCAGACAACGCTGTTTACCTTACAGAGCTTAACCCCGTTGCTATTGCTGAGGGTACAGAAGAAAAGGTTGATGAGGTTTGGGCTGCTATCGACGACGGTTCTCTTAAAGTATTTGATACTTCAAAATGGACTGTTGGCGGTGAAACAATCACATCTACAAAAGACCTTGAAGGCTTTAACGGAAACGAGTATATCAGTCCTGACGGATACTTTATGGAATCTGAGCTTGGCTCGGCTCCTGCTTTCACATTCGTTGTTGACGGTATAACAGAGCTTAATACAGTATATTAATAGATTTTAAAATCCAGGGCAGGGTGGCCTAAACCAAATCGGGCAGCCCTGCCCTTATTCCGTTTTAAAGAGCAAAGAAGGGGGCATAGTTTTGGACACGTCAAACGCGATAGAACTTAAAAAAATAAGCAAGTACTTCGGCGAAGTTATTGCTAATAAGGATATTTCGCTTGAAGTAAGAAAGGGTGAAATTCTTTCTCTTTTAGGCGAAAACGGAAGCGGAAAAACGACACTTATGAATATGCTTGCAGGAATTTATTTCCCTGACGAGGGGGAAATATTTGTTGACGGCAAGGAGGTTAAAATAACATGTCCGGCGGATGCATTTGAACTGGGCATAGGAATGATTCATCAGCATTTTAAACTGATTGAAACCTTTACGGCGGCCGAGAACATAATTCTTGGGCTCCCCGGTAAGGAGATTATAAAAATGAATGAGGTCATGGAGAAAATAAATGACCTTGTAAGAAAATACGGCTTTGATTTGGATCCGGCAAAAAAGATATACAATATGTCGGTTTCAGAGAAGCAGACCGTTGAAATTGTAAAAATGCTCTACAGAGGGGCCAATATACTTATACTTGACGAACCCACGGCTGTCCTTACACCACAGGAAACAGACAGGTTGTTTGAGGTTCTGCGAAACATGAAAAACGATGGTAAAGCAATTATTATAATAACTCATAAGCTGCATGAGGTGCTTTCGCTTTCCGATAGGGTCGCCGTACTCAGAAAGGGAGAGTACATCGGCACAGTAATGACAAAGGAAGCAACGGAGCTTTCGCTTACCGAAATGATGGTAGGAGAGAAAGTAACTTTAGATATAGGAAGAAAAGAGCCGAAAAATCCGGTAAAGCGGCTTGAGGTTAAAAACCTCACTTGTTTGGACAAAAATAAATTTAAGACCCTTGACGATATATCCTTTGAAGCCTACGGGGGAGAGGTGCTTGGAATAGCCGGAATAGCGGGAAGCGGACAGAAGGAACTTCTTGAGGCTGTTGCTGGCCTTCAGATAATTGAGGGAGGCAGTATTACATACTATAACGAAAACGGTGAAGAGGAGGAGCTAATCGGAAAAACTCCTCTGGAAATAAGAAAGGCCGGAGTTGCCCTATCTTTTGTTCCCGAGGACAGACTGGGAATGGGGCTTGTAGCCAATATGGATTTAACCGACAATGTTATGCTTAGAAGCTATCTGGATGGAAAAGGTTCCTTTGTTAACAGAAAAGAGCCGAAAAAGAAAACAGAAAAAATAGTTGATGAGCTTAAGGTTGTAACTCCCGGATTATCAACGCCTATAAGGCGCCTTTCAGGAGGCAATGTGCAGAAGGTGCTTGTTGGGCGTGAAATAGAAAATGCTCCGTCCGTGCTGATGACTGCCTATGCGGTTAGGGGCCTTGATATTAATACGTCATATACCATTTATCATCTTATAAATGAGCAGAAGGAAAAGGGAGTAGCCGTTATTTATGTCGGCGAGGATCTAGATGTTCTGCTTGAGCTGTCGGACAGAATTCTTGTACTGTGTGCGGGAAGGGTAAGCGGTATTGCAGACGCCAGAACCGTAACAAAGGAGCAGATAGGACTTATGATGACAAAGCATACAGAGGAGGGAATGTGACATGGCCGCAAAAAGCTTAAAAAAGGAACCAATAGTCCGTATAGCCAAGCGAAGCGACATATCCAGAAAAAAATCATGGCTAATAAGGGCCTTGGCTATTTTACTCGCTCTTATTGTATGCGGTATATTTATATTTGCACTCACAAAGACAAACCCGCTTAAGGTTTACCTTGGGATGGTAGACGGAGCAATCGGAACATCCAGGAGAACATGGAACACAATGCGTGATACTATGATACTTCTGGCCGTTTCACTGGCAATTACGCCGGCCTTCAAAATGAGATTTTGGAATATCGGAGCCGAAGGCCAGATACTTGTGGGAGGAATTGCAACGGCTGCGGTAATGCGTTATCTTGGGGAAACGCTCCCTTCTGCAGCGCTCTTTCCTGCGATGATTGTATGCAGTATTATTGCGGGCCTTATCTGGGGAATTGTACCTGCGTTTTTTAAGGCGAAATACAACACAAACGAAACACTGTTCACACTTATGATGAACTACATAGCTATTCAGCTTACAGCTTATTTCTGCATAAAGTGGGAGGCTCTTAAAGGAAGCGGCTCAATAGGCACAATAAATCAGGGAACAAAGGCCGGATGGATTCCAACTTCGTTTTTAAGCGGGATATTCGGCAATTTCAATTACAGCATTAACGTGATAGTAGTGCTGATATTAACTGTATTAATGGCCATATACCTTAAAAAAACAAAGCATGGATACGAGATTGCAGTTGTAGGAGAAAGCGAAAATACAGCAAGATACGCCGGAATAAACGTCAAAAAGGTAATATTAAGGACGATGGCTCTTTCGGGCGCTTTATGCGGACTTACAGGATTTCTCCTTGTCAGCGGCTCCAGCCATACTATATCTGTAAATACGGCGGGAGGCCGAGGCTTTACCGCGATTATCGTTTCTTGGCTTGCCAAATTTAATCCATATATAATGGCTGTAATTTCCTTTATGCTTGTATTTCTTGATAATGGCGCTGTACAAATTGCAAGCCAGTTTGGGTTAAATGAATCTGCGGCTGAGGTTATGACGGGAATTATTCTTTTCTTCCTGATTGGCTGCGAATTTTTCATTAACTACCGGGTAATACGCAGAGGAAAGCATGAGGAGGCTTAAGCTATGAATATTATATTAATTATACTAAAAAGAATATTTTCAGTAACATTCATACAGAAGGCCGTAACTCAGGGTATTCCTATTCTATACGGCGCTTCGGGGGAAATAATGACGGAACGCAGCGGAAACCTTAACCTTGGTATACCGGGAATAATGTATATGGGAGGCGTAGGTGGCCTTGTGGGCGCGTTTATATACGAAAAAAGCGTAGCTGTGCCAAACGGTTGGGTTGGAGTGCTTTGCGCCCTTCTTGTGTCGGTTATCTTCTCATTTTTGGGAGGACTTATATATAGTGTTCTTACAATTACGCTTAGGGTAAATCAAAATGTTTCAGGTCTTGCTCTGACAACCTTTGGAGTTGGCTTCGGAAATTTCCTTGGCGGTTCGCTTTCAAGAATAAGCGGAACGGCGGGACAGGTAAGCGTTTATGTAACAGGACAGACCTTCAGAACAAAAATACCTTTTTTAAGTAACCGCTTGGGTATTGTAAGCGATATATTTTTCTCATATGGGTTTTTAACCTACCTCTCAATAATTTTGGCAGTGCTGCTTACATGGTTCCTCTTTAAGACCAGGAAAGGGCTTAACTTGAGGGCTGTGGGCGAGGATCCCGCGGCTGCCGACGCGGCTGGCATTAACGTTATTAAATATAAATACATTGCCACATGCTCAGGTGCTGTAATAAGCGGACTGGGAGGCCTGTATTTTGTAATGGAATATCTTGGCGGAACATGGCAGAATAATGGCTTTGGAGATAGGGGCTGGCTTGCGATAGCGCTCGTTATTCTGGCTCTTTGGAAACCGGCCAGGGCAATATGGGGCTGTATTCTTTTCGGCGGACTTTATATTCTGTTTGCCTATGTTCCCTTTGGTGACGCGGCTCAGGAGATATTTAAAATGCTTCCGTATGTTGTGACAATAATTGTCCTTGTAATTTCAAGTGTTCGTGAAAGTAAGGATAATCAGGCGCCAAAGAGCTTAGGCTTGTCATACTTCAGGGAAGACCGTTAACGCTGTTTTTTAGCTGAATTATATTTAAAAAATGCCTGCTGGTTAAGCTTGAGAGCTTTCAGTAGGCATTTTTTATTGCTTAAAAGCGAAAAAACCGCTTAAAAGGCGCTGTAAGTTTTTGCAGGGTGTCCCGCAAACCCACATGAAATCAAGGCTTGCACGTATTCCCTTAAAAAGTCCCGCTACGCTTTGCAAACTGCGCTGGTAAAGTCGGGCGGCATTGGGGCGGCAAAAAAGAAAATCGGCGAGCCCTTGTCCGGCCTGCTAACGTACTTTCTTATACAGAATATGCCTCTAGAACGCAATATCCGAAAAGCTGTTGACGATATGTTACAGGTGTAAGCTGAAAGGTCACTACCAGCGGAATAATAGACCCTAAAATTCCCTGATAGAAGGAGCCTTTGCGGACACCAAACCTTGGTGCTCTGCTTGCCGGTATTGAAAACAACTAGATAGCATCATAGTATGCCATATACCAATAAGACGAAGGTAAATCAGCCCAACAAACCGAAAGTTTATTTTGAGGGTCTTGATTTTTCTTGAACCAATTCACTTTCAAAAGTAACTTTTACAACAGCATAATTTATTTTAGTTCCAGTAAACCGTACATCGTACTCTTTCCCTTTTTGTAGATGATTGAACGAAACTGTAACGGTATCACCACTAGCGTTTTCAACCCATGTATTGCTCCATAAGACCTCGTCTGCATTTCTGTCTTTTATTTCCACAATACCACTTTCGCCATCCATCTGAAAATAAACCTCTGCGTCTAAAGCTTCTATATCCTCTGACACACAAAATAGGCGCCCATTCTCAAACGGATCTGAACTACTGTAATTCGCATTCATTTCCATTTCAAGAACTGTTTTTTGAGTTCCCTCAGTATCTGTTACATTTGATTGATTAGCATTGGGTTTTTGACACGCCATCAAACTAACAGTACCAATAATACCAACTAAAAAAATAGCAAATTTTTTTATAGTAATCATTTTTTACCTCCTTCACAAACTTCATTTGTCTTTCTGTGCCTTATTCGTCTAAGATGTATTTGTTTACATTCTAAGGCTATGCCTCATAAAAGTCAAATTTAGAGCGGCATTTGGGTGGCAAATCGGCCATTATAAACTGAGATATTCGGTTAAAACCCAGTAGCCATACGCTTTCAGCTATTGGAAAGCCTTAACCGGCTGGAAAAATATCTATTTTTTATAGTTTTATTATAAATAATTGTGCAAAACTATCAACTGATTTGTAAGATTTGTATGCTATTTTCTTGTGCCGGTCATTGACACGAACAAATGTATAATATATTATTAAAATATATTTGTAATTGTTGGATAAAGGGAGGAAAAGAGCATGGGGAAATTTGTGATTAAACAGACTGACAATGGGATGAAATTTGATCTGCTGGCTGCTAACAGAGAAGTTATAGCGTCATCTGATATTTATAATTCAAAGGCCTCATGCCTTAAGGGAATAGCCAGTGTTGCTAAAAACGCCCCTATTGCCGCTGTGGAGGATCAGACCGTAAAAGCTCCCCAGAAGCTTATAAATCCAAAGTTTGAAATATTCAAAGATATTAAGGGAGAATTCCGCTTCAGCTTAAAAGCCAAAAATGGCCAGATAATAGCTTTTTCAGAGGGCTATAAGGCAAAGGCCAGCTGTAAAAATGGAATTGAAAGCGTTAGAAAAAATGCTGTAAATTCTGAAATAGTTGAAATAAAATTGGAACAGTAATATTATTAATGGCAGGAGCGTCAGCCCTGCCATAATTTGTTTTATTAGGGGTGAACTTATGAGACTAACAGTTCTTATGGACAACAATACATATATAGACCGGTATTATTTAGGAGAACCGGCGGTGGCCTATTATATTGAGGACGGAGAAAAGAAAATACTATTTGATACAGCATACAGCGGTGCATTTTTAAATAATGCGGACGCCATGGGAATAGATTTAAAAAATATTACTGATGTTGTTTTATCCCACGGACATAACGACCATACAGGAGGAATACCTTTTCTTTTAAACTTAAGCTTTATCCAAAGACCGATATTAACGGCTCATCCCGACGTATTTATAAAAAGAACGGATAGCGGTACTGATATTGGCTGTCCGTCAGATATCAGTAAAATCAAAGAGGCTATGGAATTGAGGCTTTCAGATAAGCCTGTAAAAATATCAGATAATATTACATACCTCGGTGAAATACCGGAGGTTTACGAAAAAAGACGCTCTATCGGTACGGCCTATAGAGACGGCAGTGCGGAAAATGATTTTATGATGGATGACAGTGCTCTTGTGTATGATACTGACAGAGGGATTTATATAATAACGGGATGTTCCCATTCAGGTATATGCAATGTTATACAGTATGCCAAAAAGGTTACAGGAAAAAGCAGGCTGTTGGGAATAATCGGAGGACTGCACTTGCTGAAGGACACCACTGAATCAAGAAAAACCGTTGATTTTTTAAAGGCGGAAAATATGGAAAGCGTTTATCCTTGCCACTGCACCTCATTTAAAGTCCGTTCTCTTATGGATAGAAATATGGACGTAAAAGATGTAGGCGTAGGATTAGTGCTTGAATGGTAAGGAGGAACTGCTTTGATAGATAAAAATAAGCTGTTTAACGCTGTTGACTGCTGCAGAGATGATATTATTACATTGGGAGACAGGCTGTTTGACTGCCCGGAGCTTGGCTTTAAAGAGTTTAAAACCGCTGAAATAATAAAAGAATATCTTGACAGTGTGGGAATACCATATGAGTCGGAGATAGGGATAACAGGAATAAAAGCCACCCTTGGAGAAGAAACCGGCTACCATATCGCCTTTGTCTGTGATATGGACGCTCTGCCCGGAAGGAGCTTTTCAGGACAGATACATTCCTGCGGACACAGTATTCAGACTGCGGTTGCCTTATCTGCGGCTAAGATTCTTGCGGAGACAGGGCTGCTGGATAATACGGATGTGAGGGTAAGCTTTATATTTTCTCCCGCTGAGGAATTTATTGATTTTGAATACAGAGATAAGCTGATTGAAGATGGAAAAATATTATACCGATCAGGAAAACAGCATATGATAGCATGCGGTTATTTTGATGATATTGACTGTGTGCTCTCGATTCATGCCAACGGGGATAAATCTAAATCTAAGCTGTTTGATATAAATTCCACCCTGGCCGGTTTTACGGCAAAAAAAGCCGTGTTTAAGGGTCAGGCGGCACACTCGGGCGCGGCGCCGCACCTTGGGAAAAATACTCTGCATGGGGCGGTGCTTTGTGAAAACGCTGTGGCGTTTCTTAAAGATCAGTTTGCGCCGGAGGCGGGCGTAAAGATTAACCCTGTGATTACAGAGCCGGGCGGAAGCGTAAACATAATACCTGACAGAACTGTTCTGGAATCTTATATAAGGGCAAATGATATAGCGGCGCTTATGGACGCCGACAAACGGGTGGATATGTGTATAGAACACTGCGCTAAAGCCCTTGGGCTGGATTATGAAATCAGCAATACAATCGGGTATATGCCGCTGAGACAGTCAAGGCTGCTGAATAAGGCGGTTAAAAATAATATGCTTCTTTTGTGCGGTCCTGAATTTATAGACGAAAATATAGTGTCCAGCGCTTCGGGAGACGTAGGAGACTTGGGATTTTTACTTCCTACGATACAGTTTGGTTTTTCCGGCATAGACGGAAATTTCCATAGCGACAGCTTTAAAATTGCTGATAAAGAAAACTGCTATATAAATACGCTTAAGGTAGTATGCGGAACAATTGCTGATTTAATTAGCAGCAAGGAGTATAGGGCTATTAATGAGAATTATTCGGAAGACAAAAAATATTATTTGAAAAGCTGGCTGAACAGAGAATGACAGTTGATGTTAGGCTTTGTCAGATGAAAGAATAGTTTTATTTAGATAAAAAACAGCGCTGGATATCCAGCGCTGTTTTTTTAATAAATTAGGCCGTTCTTTTTAGCCTCAAATGTAAGCTTATCTCTGAAATCCGGGTGAGCTATGCTGATGAGACGCTTTGCTCTAGTGGGTATATCACAGAACTGGAGGTTGACGCAGCCATATTCCGTTACTACATACATAGTTTCTGCTCTGAGTGTGGTCACAGTGCTTCCCTGCGCCAGACTGAGGCAGATTTTTGATACAGGGCCTTCCTTTGTATTGGCCAGTGAAGAAACGGCTATAAACGATTTTCCTCCCTTGGACAGGGTAGCGCCCCTTATATAGTCGACCTGTCCGCCAGAACCGGAAAATTGCCTGTAGCCAATGCTTTCTGAGCACAGCTGACCGGTAAGGTCTATTGATATTGAGGTGTTAATTGAAATCATGTTATCATTGGCTGCGATATTTCTTATATCGTTGACAAAATGATAGGGTGTAAAATACACCTTTGGATTTTCATTGATAAAGCTGTTTGTCTGTGCTGTATTAAAGGCAAAGCCGGCGACTGCCCGACCCGGCATAAAGGTTTTGCGGCTGTTGTCAGCAGCGCCTATGCTCTGAAGATAGGCCATCGAATCCGTATACATTTCGCTGTGTATGCCCAGGTGTTTTTTATCCTTCAATCCGTAGCCAACGGCATTAGCTGTTCCGCCTATTCCAAGCTGTATACACGCTCCGTCCGGAATTTGTTCAAGTATGTAGGAAGCTATTTTTTCCTCAAGGGGCGTAGGAGGAGCCGACGGCGGAACCAGCTCGTCGTTATGATATTCTACAAACGCGGCTATATCCCTAACATGATAATCATGCGAGGAGCCGTAAACCCTGGGAATATTTTTATTTATCTGGGCTATGATTTTTTTTGAGTGGTTAAGGCCTGATGGAGCATAGCCTGCAGGTCCAATATTACAGTAGCCATGTTCGTTTGGAGGAGTCATGGGAATAACTGCGACATCGGGGCTTACAAAGCTCAAATAATCCTCAAAACGGCTGAGATGAAGAGGAACATGAGTTACTACCCCGTTGTTTGCGCCGTCCCTTTCATTTGCTCCGTTAAAGAACGAATAATATCTAAATTTATCGGCAGGCAAATTTTCATCGTCAAGGCCAATTTTATTTGTAGTCATGTTTCCGTAAAAGGATATATCTTCTAAACTTCCGTTTTTAACATTATTTAGTACGGTTGAAAGTACCTTATCGGCAATTCCAAGCCCTCCCAGAAAAATTTTGTCTCCGCTTTTAATATGGGCGCTGACGGCTTCCTGGGCTGTCATTAGTTTTGAATTGTAGATTTCTTCATAGGACATTGCATGACTTCCTTTCGTTGTTGGATTTTATGTCTTTTATAACCGCCTGTCTTCTGTAATGTAGAATTGTATTTATTATATTTTATGCGCAAATATATGTCAATGCTTTAATACGCTGTTTAATTATAGTAAACCTTCATAAGCATGAGTCCCTTAGCCGGCGCCAGCTGGCCTGAAGCGGTGCGGGAGAGCGCGCTTAGAATGGCCGTCATCTCTTCAGGCTTTGTTTTTCCTTCTCCAATATCTACGAGGGTGCCGACTATTATCCTGACCATATGGTAAAGAAAGCTGTCTCCTGTTATGTCAATGGAAATACCAGAGCTGTTTTCATTTATTTCTATACTTTCTATTGTTCTTACAGTAGATTTTTTGCTTTTTTTAAGGTCAGTAAAGCTTTTAAAATCGTGCGTGCCAATCAGCTGTGAGGCCGCGCTTCTCATGGCGTCCAAATCCAGGGGAGCACGGTGCCTCCATGCGTATCTGCCGTTAAGCACACATGGTATTTTGCCAATATTTATTTGATAGCTGTAAGTCTTTTTAACCGCGTTTAGCCTGCTGTGAAACCTTGGCGCAGCCTCCCAGGCTCTAATAACCCCTATGTCTGAAGGAAGGTTGGCATTTAAATAATCCATTATTTCATCGGGTGTCATTTCGGTGTCTATATGAAAATTGGCCTGCTGGCCTGCGGCATGCACGCCCGCGTCGGTACGGCCGGAGCCATGAACCTCAATTTCTTTTTCGGCAAGCTTTGAAAGTATATATTCAAGCTTCCCCTGAATTGTCTCGGACGTGTTGCCCTGTTTTTGCCAGCCCTTATATCTTGTGCCATCGTACTGCACAATTACAGCAATATTTTTATCCATTAATTTTACCTCTTCGTTTTTTATTTGATTATATATGTTTTTTATAAAGTATTCTATAGATAAGAAAGATGTTTTATAAAAAAGGCGCTGTACAGGCACCCATCTTTGACTAAAGCATACAATGTAAAGTGGTATTTAATAAGTTATTTGGCCTAATTTATCATAAATGTTGTAATATAAAGAAAAAATGCTTTTCTAGTTAAAATTTTGGTGTTATAATACGATATTATAAAATAGATTAATTATGGGCAGTTCTGCTTTTTAGCCGCACTGCTTTTCATGAGATATATTGGGAGGCTTTCAGCTTATATGGAAAAGTTAGTTATTACCGGTGGTAAGCAGCTCCATGGAGACGTTTTTATCAGCGGTGCGAAGAATGCGGCGGTTGCCATAATACCCGCGGCTATTATGGCAGACGGAATCTGCGTTATCGACAATCTGCCGAATATCGAGGACGTCGCAAGTCTGCGCTCTACACTCAACAAGATGGGGGCACAGTGCGAGTATATCGATAAGCATACATTGAAAGTTGACAGCACGGGCGATATAACAACATGCGCGGCATTTGACGAGGTTAAAAAAATCCGCGCTTCATATTATTTATTGGGAGCTCTGCTTGGAAGATACAAAAAAGCTGAGGTTGCGCTTCCGGGAGGCTGTAATTTCGGAACAAGACCTATAGACCTGCATCTGAAGGGATTTAAGGCGCTTGGAGCCAAGGTTGATGTGTCTAACGGCATAGTAAACCTTTACGCTAAGGAGCTTAAGGGCGCACAGATATACATGGACCAGGTCAGCGTCGGCGCGACGATAAACATAATGCTGGCCGCAAGTATGGCCGATGGTACAACTATTATTGAAAATGCAGCTAAGGAGCCGCATGTGGTCGATACTGCAAACTTCCTTAATATGATGGGTGCCAATATAAAGGGCGCGGGAACAGATGTAATCAGGATCAAGGGCGTAAGCAGACTTCACAGCGCAGAATATACTATTATTCCGGATCAGATTGAGGCCGGAACCTATATGATTGCAGCCGCTATGGCCGGCGGAGATGTTACGGTAAAGAACATTATTCCAAAGCATATGGATTCACTTACTGCAAAGCTTGCGGAAATGGGCGTGGAAATTGAAAAACAGGATGACAGCATAAGGGTTATGTCTGACGGAGAGCTTGACTGTGCAAATATTAAGACAATGAGCTATCCGGGCTTCCCTACGGATTTACAGCCGCAGATGACCGCGCTTTTAAGCAGATGCAAAGGTATAAGCGTTGTAACCGAGAACGTATGGGACAACAGATACCAGTATGTTGACGAGCTGAGACAGCTTGGCGCAAAAATAACGGTAGAATCCAGAGTGGCTATGATTGAGGGAGTTAAAAACCTTAAGGGAGCCAAGGTATCAGCTACAGACCTGCGGGCAGGCGCCGCTATGGTTGTGGCTGGACTTTATGCCCAGGGCGTAACGGAAATTGATAATATAAAATATATTGACCGTGGTTATGAAGACATAGAGGAGAAACTCTCTAATTTGGGAGCTTCCATTGAAAGAATAGAATGTTGAGATTGAGACATAGGTGGGTGTACAGTTTATGGGTGTAAAGTTTTGTCCTCTCGTCAGCGGCAGCAGTGGGAACAGTACTTACATCAGTAACGGAAACACCCACATTTTAATTGACGCTGGTATAAGCTGCAAGCAGCTTACAGAACATATAAGGCAGCTGGATTTAGATCCTGAAGATATAGACGCTCTGTTTATAACACATGAGCATGTGGACCATATAAAGGGAGCCGGAGTTTTGTCCAGAAAATATAATATTCCGGTATACGCCACTCCGGGAACATGGCAGGGAATAGGAAGCACGGTTGGAGATTTTTCCCCTGAAAATGTGCGATATGTTTATCCTGACAGGATGATGGTTGTCGGAGATTTATGCGTAAAGCCGTTCGCCATACCGCATGATACAATAGAGCCGGTGGCCTACAGTGTTTTTACGGAAAACAGAAAGCTGACAGTAGCTACTGATATTGGACACGTAACGGAATGCATAAAGGAAAATATTTATGACTCCGACGTGCTGCTCTTAGAGGCCAATCATGATGTGGACATGCTTAAAAACGGCAGTTATCCGTGGCCTTTAAAAAAGAGAATACTAGGCGAGAGAGGCCATATATCCAATGTGGCGGCGGGCGACGCCTTAAGTGAGATAATGAGCGGAACACTTAAATATGTGTTTTTAGGACATTTAAGCAAGGAAAATAATGAACCGCACCTTGCCTATGAAACGGTCGGAAAAATTCTTGAGCATAATAGAATTAAAGTCGGTACATATTTACAGCTTGATATGGCTTCAAGGTATACAAACAGCATGACAGTTGAGCTTTAAGGGGCATGGGCATGAAAATAAGTGTTATTGGCGTAGGAAGACTTAAGGAAAAATACTGGAAGGCCGCTGTGGAGGAATACTCTAAAAGGCTTGGCAGGTATGTTAAGCTGGAAATAATAGAGGTTCCGGATGAAAAGGCGCCGGAAACCCTAAGTCAGGCGGAAGAGGAAATAGTTAAAAGGAGCGAGGGCGAAAGGATACTGAAAAACATTAAGGACGGTGCTTATGTGATAGCATTGGCTGTAGATGGAAAAATGATGAAATCTGAGGAGTTCTCGGAATTTTTAAATGAGAGAATGGTCAGAGGCACTGGCCATATTGCTTTTATAATCGGAGGGTCGCTGGGGCTTTCTGACGAGGTGCTTGGAAGGGCTGATTTCAAGCTTAGTTTTTCAAAAATGACGTTCCCGCACCAGATGATGAGAGTAATACTGCTTGAACAGTTTTACAGAGCGGTAAAAATTATGAAAAATGAACCATACCATAAATGAGGCGATGATAGCAGTGGAAAAGCGTAAGGAAATAGACTTTGCAAACGTTGTTTTGTGCCTGCTTGTAATGCTGATTCATATATTGTCAAAGGCAGTTTCGGCTTTGGACAGGACAAGCGTGCAGTTTGCGGCGGTTTTTATACCATCCAGACTGGCGTCGTTTGTTGTCCAGGGCTTTATTTTTTTGAGCGCCATGAAGTATTTTATGCGATACTGGGACGGCGGGCTTGAATATGGAAAATTTTTATGGGCAAGGATAAAAACTATAGTTGTTCCGTATGTAATTTGGAATGTAATTTATTATTTTTCGCTTATGCCGTTTGGATATTTTATTTTTGATCCGTTAGCTCTTCTAAAATATATTCTTGTCGGAGATATGATTAGTCATTTTTATTTTGTGGTTATTATTGTTCAGTTTTATGTACTGATGCCTCTGTGGGTTTGGCTTGTCAAAAGAATCAGCGGTAAAATATTAATACCCTTGTCTCTGATCATAATGGTGGTTTTCAGCAGATGCTTTGCCCCTCAAATTCTATATGAGGACAGGATTTTTATAAAATACATTTTCTACTGGATATGCGGCTGCTTTGCTGGAAAATACTATAAGGAATTTTTAGGCCTTTTAAGAAACAACTGGCGCTGGATTTCTGCATTCTTTATTTTAACCGCTGGTGCCGATGTCTTTTTAACATTGGCACACAGAAGCGGAACGATGGCCATACCGTATTTGGATGATATACATATCGTATATTGTATGGCCGCCATCTTGTTTGTATTCACAGCATCTCTGTGGAAAATAGGACAAATTGTGGATAATAGATTTTTTAGTATGATTAACAGGCAGAGCTACAATATTTACCTATCACATTGTCTGCTATTGTACTTTGCAGACGGATTTGCTTCAAGGTATATGGCAGTCGGGCAGGGGGAGCTTTTACTGTTCAGATTAGTCATTTGCTATGGAATTACATTTGTCCTCTGGGGAGCGTATGATTGCATAAAACGTCAGAATTTGTATAAAAGTGGGTGTTGAAAACCTTGTGGACAGCGAAAACCGATATAAAAGGGGTTAAGTCCGGCAAAAAGAAAGAGATTGCCAAAATTCTGTTTAATACGTAGATTTTGTGTAAAAAATTTTGTCGATTTAAATAAAAATACCGCTTTTGAATGCATTCAAAAGCGGTATTTTCTACGTTATGACGAAATTATTTTTTTCTGAAAAAATCGTTGACAAATTGGATTTGTGTGTAAAATCTGTTTATAACTCTGTGGACATTGTGGATAACTTATTGTTTTACGAGGTCTTCGCCTATTAAATAAACATCTCCGGCACCCATAGTTATCAACAGATCTCCCTCTGAACAGTTGTGCTGAATATAATCTTTTATTGCCGGGAAGTCGCCGACATATACGGCGTCTTTGCCCATTTGCTTAATTCGCTCAACAAGAACCTTAGAGTTGATTAGCCCTGTGTCCTTCTCCCTTGCCGCATATATATCGGCTACTACTATTTTATCAGCATCATAAAACGCCTCCGCGAATTCATCCAGGAGGTTATAGGTTCTGGAATAGGTATGGGGCTGGAAAATACACCAAAGCCTGTTTTTATCTATACTCTTAGCGGCGGCTAAAGTAGCCTTTACTTCCGTAGGATGATGTGCGTAATCGTCAATAACTGTAACGCCGTTAAATTTCCCCTTGTATTGGAAGCGTCTGTCTGTTCCGTGATAATTTTCCAGGCCGTCAACAATGTATTTGCTCTCGATATCAAATACAAGCGCAGCTGCGTATGCCGCCAGTGCGTTGTCAACATTATGCCTTCCGGGAACATTCAAAGAGACATGGCATTGATAGCTTCCTTTATAGAAGATATCAAAGCTGTAGGTTCCCATTCTGGATATAGATATTCCTTTGGCTGTAACATCAGCGGTTTCATCGTGGCTTCCATATGTTATTACCCTGGGTTTTAAGCCTTTTATTATATCCTTATAGTTTTCTATGGCGGTATTTATTACTAAGGCTCCGCCTTCAGCAATATTTTCTGCAAATTTGTGAAAAGAACTGCGAATATTTTCAATGTTTTTAAAATAGTCTAAATGGTCGGCGTCTATGGTAAGTACGACACCTACAAATGGCTTAAAATGCAGGAAGCTGTCAAAATACTCACATGCTTCCGCAACGAAATACTCGGACGAGCCTACACGGATATTTCCGCCGATGGATTTTAATATTCCGCCGACAGTAATTGTAGGGTCAAGCTTTGCGGACATGACTATCTCCGATATCATTGAGGTTGTCGTTGTTTTTCCATGTGTTCCGGATACGGCTATGCTGTTTTTGTATCTGTCCATAATCGCGCCAAGAAGAGTTGCCCTTTCGATTATACAAATACCACTCTTTTCGGCCTCCAAAATTTCGGGATTGTCATGCTTTACTGCGGCCGTATAAACAACAATATTTGTATCATCTTCAATATTATCGGATTTTTGGCCTATAATAACCTTAATACCCTGCTTTTTAAGTCTTTCGGTTATGGCCGAGTCCTTTATGTCTGAGCCTGAAACCTTAAAGCCTTCGTAATTGAGTATCTCTGCGAGGCCGGACATGCTAATGCCGCCTATACCTACAAAATGTATATGCTGGGTATTGTTTTCAAGATTAACATTCATTATTAACTACTTCCTCTATTTATTATTAGTTTTAATCTAAACATATAGTAGAAAGTATACTACATTATGTAAATAAAATCTACTAGATAATAGAATAACTCTGATAAAAACGGGACATAAAATTTTATATGTCTTTTTGGTGAAATAATACTATTTTTTATTTATTCAAAATATGGTAATATCATTATATATTTGTAAGTATGTACATGTTCGCAAAAATTGCGTGTAATACTTATAAAAGTCTTTGCAAGGACTACACGGGAGGCGATATTATGGAACAAAAGGAAATAATGGCTTTACTCCTTGCAGGCGGACAGGGCAGCCGTCTGGGAATATTGACCAAGAACACAGCTAAACCGGCCGTAAGGTACGGAGGAAAGTACCGTATTATTGATTTTCCTCTAAGCAATTGCATTAATTCAGGTATTGACACCGTTGGAGTACTGACACAGTATCAGCCACTGATGCTCAATCAGCATATAGGCATCGGTATTCCATGGGATTTGGACAGAAAAAGCGGAGGAGTAACAATTCTTGCGCCCCATGTTAAGGGCGGCGAGGAAATGGGTGACTGGTTTATGGGAACAGCCAACGCCATATACCATAACCTGGAATATATAGACAGGAATGACCCGGAATACGTACTTATACTCTCAGGTGACCATATTTATAAAATGGACTATTCAAAAATGCTAGAGTTCCATAAGGCTAATCAGTGTACGGCTACAATAGCCGTTTTAGAGGTTCCGATTGAGGAAGCCAGCCGCTTTGGAATAATGAATACCCTGGATGACGACAAAATATATGAATTTGAGGAAAAACCCGCGCAGCCAAAAAGCAATTTGGCATCTATGGGAATTTATATTTTCACATGGAAAAAGCTTCGCCAGGCTCTCATAGATGACAATAAGGTTCACGCAAACAGCGATTTTGGAATGCATATTATTCCTAAAATGCTTTCTGACGGAGAGACACTTTATGCGTACCGCTTCAGTGATTACTGGAAAGACGTAGGAACCATTGAATCCTACTGGCAGGCAAATATGGAGCTGATAAAGACAATACCGGAGTTTAATTTTTATGATAAATTCTGGAAAATATATACCAACATGGAGAAGCAGCCGCCCCAGTATGTGGCAAAGGGAGCTAAGGTGAAGCAGTCTATAGCTTCAGAGGGCTGCGAAATCTATGGAGAGGTATATTCTTCTGTTCTTGGACCGGATGTTACCGTCGAAGAAGGCGCTGTTATAAGGGACTCTATAATAATGGAGAATGTAGTGGTAAAAAAAGGCGCTCTTTTGGAAAGATGCATTATAGACAGGAATACTGTAATAGGTGAAGGCTCAATGCTTGGAATTGGAGATAATATTCCTAATGAGGATAAACCTAATATTTATAATACAGGAATAACAGTAGCCGGGGAAAATACCGTGATTCCGCCGGGAGTAAAAATAGGAAAGAACTGCGTTATTTATGGAGAAACAAAGGCGGAGGACTATCCGAATGGCTTTGTAAGCAGCGGTAAATCTGTTGTACGGGAGGAAGTGAGAGTATGAAAGCTGTAGGTATTATATTGGCCGGAGGAAACAGCGAAATGCGTATGGGAGACCTTACCGCTTTCCGTGCTACTGCTGCTATGCCTGTAGGCGGTAGCTACAGGGCGATAGATTTTCCCTTAAGCAGCATGACTGCGTCCGGAATAGGAAAAATAGCCGTAATAACCCAGTATAACTCAAGGTCTCTGCATGACCACCTTGTTTCGTCAAAATGGTGGGACTTAGGAAGAAAAAAAGGCGGACTTTTTGTTCTGTCGCCGTATACAAGTAAGGATAACTCATCCTGGTTCAGAGGGACAGCTGATTCAATATATCAAAACATAGCTTTCCTTAAGAGGAGCAATGAGCAGTATGTGGTAATTTCATCCGGCGACTCTATTTATAAAATGAACTTTAAAAAAATTCTCGCTTTTCATAAGGATAAGGGCGCTGACCTAACCGTTGTTTATAAAAGGATGGAGAACGACATGCTTTATAAATACGGAATTATGCAGATGGATAATAACGGAAGAATATATGATTTCGAGGAAAAACCTCTTGACCCCCAGTCGGACTGCGCTTCTTTGGGAATTTATATAATCGGAAGAGAGCTTCTGATAGACCTACTTGAGAGTATAGTTGCCGAGGGCAGATATGACTTTGTCAGAGACATCATCGTCAGGTTAAGAAGAAGGCTTAAAATATACGGCTATGAGTTTACAGGCTATTGGAGCAATGTGGGTTCAAGTACTGAGGACTATTATAAAACAAATATGGATTTTCTTAATAAAGAGGTCAGAGACCTTTTTACTACTCAGGAACCATATATTGATACTAAGCCAAAGGACGAGCCGCCCGTGAAATATAATCTTAATGCCGAGGTTGAGGACTGCGTAATAGGAAGCGGAGCTATAATAAACGGCAAGGTTGAGCATTCGGTAGTATTCAGAAGGGTGTTTGTGGGAGACAGGGCTGTTATAAGGAATTCAATTCTTATGGAGGGCTGCTATATAGGTGATGACTGCGTCATAGAAAACGCTATTCTGGATAAAAGCGTTGTAGTCACATCCGGAAAGAGCATAATCGGAAAAGAAAATTCACCCTATGTTGCGAAGAAAAATTCTGTTATTTAAGATTTGTACAATAAATGTTTTGATTTTTACGCATGAATTGTGATATTATATAAGAAATAGAGTCATATGTTTTGAAATAAATGTTAAAATATGTGATTTTATGGGTGGAAAAATGAAAAAATATGATAAAATGATTAAATAAGGGGATTTAATCATCAGGAAAACATCATGTGTAATCAGAAGGGAAGCGCAGGAAAATGGAGATAACGGATATTAGAGTTAGAAAAGTAAACAAGGAAGGCAAAATGAAGGCAGTTGTATCGGTAACCTTTGATAACGAAATAGTTATTCATGACATTAAGGTTATTGAAAGGGATGAGGGGCTTTTTATAGCCATGCCAAGCAGAAGGACAGCGGATGGTGAATTCCGTGATGTAGCCCATCCTATTAATGCCAGCACGAGAAACAAAATTCAGGAGCTTGTTCTTGAAAAGTATGAGGCTGCGCTTCTTGAGGAAGAGGCCTTTGAAAAAGAGCATAGTGAGGAATGATAAAGTAGCGCCGATTTAATCGGCGCTACTTTTTATTACGGGTGTTTTTATTATTTTGTCCACCGATAATGTCCTGTCAAATTATAGCTTCCCATATCGTTGGCTTCCTTTGCGCCTAGATGGCTGTGATGTATTATGAATGGAATACCGTTGGAATTACGTTTATCTGAGCAAATGGCGATATGGCCGTCAAATACGGCAATATCACCGGGCTGCCAGCTTTCAGGGTCGTCTAAATTTAATGTAAGAACCTCGGCGTTTCTGTCAAAAAAAATTTTGAGATTTTTAACCCGGCGAAAGTCTATATTTGGGTCGGCCTCTTCAATGGATGTATAGGCCTCCGGATATTCTGATATATCCATATCAATAAGCTCCTTTAGATTATAGCCCGCTGCCGCGAAGCCTTTCCAGACAACATCAGTACAGACGCCGTACTCATCTGTCGGGTAGCCGCCGTCATAATAAACACTCTTATATCTAGGTTTGGTTTGGACATAGGCTCTGGCTCCGAGCATTATATCATGGCAGTCGTCTACCCCGTCTCCGTCGGCATCGGTCAGGGAGTATATTTCCTTAATTCCAAGCTCCTCGGCTGTGTATACCCTTTGGAAGTGTATGTAGGGCTTTAAAAGTACAAACATCAAAATTAGAAAAACAATACAAATAATAAATTTTCTGCTTTTCATAGCGCAGCCTCCCCTTTCGTTATAAATTTAGTTTAGAACGCCACGATTGATACGTCAATAAAAAAAGCTAGTTGAAAAAATCACAATTACGTGTTTAAATATATAATGGTTTATATAGTAACGGATTTAAGGAGAAATGCTTTATGAATAAATTGAAGGTAATAATATTGGCGGCAGGCGAAGGAAAGAGAATGAAGTCAAAGCTGCCGAAGGTACTGCATAAGGTTCAAGGGAAAACGATGGTGGACCATGTAATTGACGCGGCCGAATGTGCGGGGGCCGACGATATATGCGTTGTAATTGGGCATGGGGCCGAGACTGTTAAGGAAGCGCTTAAGAACAGGAAAGTAAAGTTCGCCCTTCAGCAGAAGCAGATGGGAACAGGCCACGCGGTCATGCAGGCTGGGGATTTTATTGAGGACGGCGCAGATATTGTAGTTTTATATGGCGATACTCCCCTTATCACAGCGCAAACTATAAATAAAATTCTTGAGTTCCACAGAACGGAAAATAACAGCATATCAATCATATCTGCAATGGTGGATAATCCAGCCGGGTACGGTCATATTATCAGAGATATAAATGGAAACTTCCTTAAAAATGTAGAGCATAAGGATGCGGACGAGATGGAAAGGCTTGTTAAGGAAATTAATACGGGCATATACTGCTTTACTGGTGAAGCGCTGAAAAAGGGCTTATCCCTGCTTAAAAACGATAATGTACAGGGTGAGTACTATCTTCCCGATACTCTGGAAATAATATTGAAGGACGGCGGACGGGTAAACGCTATGACTGCCGAAAGCGCCGATGAATTTGCGGGAGTAAACTCCAAAGCCCAGCTTGCCGATGCCGAAAGGGCAATGCGCTCAAGGATTAACGCCTGGCATATGGATAACGGGGTAACAATGATAGACCCTGAACGCACATATATAGAGTCAGGCGCTGTTATCGGCTGCGATACGGTTCTGCTTCCGGGCGTAGTTATAGAGGGTAATACAGTTATAGGCAAGGACTGTGTTGTAGGACCCGATTCAAGGCTTACTAACGTTAAGCTTGGAAACGGTGTTAAATTCCAGTACTCAACGGCAGTGGATTCATCCGTTGACGACAATACGACAGTTGGGCCCTATGCTTATATCCGTCCTGACTGCTCTATAGGTAAAAATGTTAAGATTGGTGACTTTGTTGAGGTTAAAAACTCCAATGTGGGTGACGGCACAAAGGTTTCGCATTTGACCTATATAGGCGATTCCGACGTGGGAGAGAGAATAAACTTCGGCTGCGGCACAGTGACTGTAAATTACGACGGCAAAAAGAAATTCAGAACTGTAGTTGACGACGACGTATTCATTGGCTGCAATACGAACCTTGTAGCCCCCGTTAAGGTTGGGAAGGGTTCTTATATCGCGGCAGGTTCCACTATAACGGAGGATGTGCCTGAAAATAGTCTTGCAATTGCCAGAGAAAGGCAAATAAACAAGACCGGGTGGGTCAAAAGGTAAAATTTTATATAGTATTCGGTTAAATTTTTGAGTAGATTTAATGTTGAATTTTGATATATAGTGTTGTACCATATATAATGGAGTGGCTTGTGAGAGCCTATTAAACGATATACTACCGAATAGGGGGACAATTTCAAAATGATGTACACAGGCAGAAGCAATATTAAAGTTTTTTCCTGCAACTCTAACCCTGAACTTGCAAAAGCTATAGCTAAAAACCTTTTTCTCTCACTTGGAGAGGCTGAGGTAACACAGTTCAGCGACGGAGAAATCTCCGTAAAAATCAACGAAACCATAAGAGGTGCGGACGTTTATATTATCCAGTCGACATCACAGCCGGTTAATGACAACCTTATGGAGCTGCTCATTATGATTGACGCAATGCGCAGGGCTTCAGCCGGAAGAATCACAGCGGTTATTCCTTACTATGGTTATGCGAGACAGGACAGAAAGGCAAGAGCAAGAGACCCGATTAGTGCGAAGCTTGTGGCTAACCTTATTACGACGGCAGGCGCTGACAGAGTACTTACAATGGACCTTCACTGTGCTCAGATACAGGGCTTTTTTGATATTCCTGTTGACCATCTTCAGGGCAATCCTATACTTACAAGCTATTACCGTGAGAAATACGCTGATAAGCTTGATGAGTTTGTCGCTGTTTCACCCGACCTTGGAAGCGTAGGAAGAACAAGAAGTTTTGCCACAAGAGTAGATATCCCTATCGCTATTATAGATAAGAGACGTCCCAAAGCAAATGTAAGCGAAATTATGAATATAATCGGTAATGTCGATGGCAAGAGAGTAATTCTTGTTGATGATATGATAGACACGGCAGGAACAATTTGCAACGCGGCAAGAGCCCTTATGGAAAGAGGCGCTATTGAAGTTGACGCGTGCTGTACGCACCCTGTTTTATCAGGCCCTGCTATCGACAGAATTCAGGATTCGCCTATTAATGAGCTTGTTGTGCTTAATACAATTGAGCTTCCGCCTGAAAAGAAAATATCAAAGATTAAGGAACTTTCCGTTGCGCCTATTTTTGCTGACGCAATCAACCGTATTCACGAGGGAATTTCCATATCAAAACTGTTCGATTAAAAAATACAAGCCGGTTTTCTGTCAGGAAAATCGGCTTTATTACTATAGAAAAGGAGTGTGCCAATATGAAATACGATTTTCCTAAATTAGACCTTCATCTTCATCTGGACGGCTCTATGCTTCCTGAGTCGGCATGGGAAATGGCTAAGGAGAGAGGCATTGAAATGCCCGCTGATAATCTTGATGATTTTAAGAAGTTTATTGTTGTTACAGCGGACTGCCGCAGTGTAAATGAGTATCTGGAGAAATTTGAACTGCCTCTGCAGATTTTGCAGGATAAAGCTGCGATAAGCCGTACAGCCAGGGAGCTTGTGATTATGCTGGCTGAACAGGGACTTGTATATGCGGAAATTCGCTTTGCTCCACAACTTCATATGAGAAAAGGGCTTACTCAGGAGGACGCGATAGAGGCAGTGCTTGAAGGTGTAAATCAGGGTATTGCTGAAACAAAATCAATTGATATCGGAGTTATATGCTGCGCAATGAGTATTGGGCTTGAGACAGTTAATAAAGACGAAAATCTTGAGACGGTCAGAGCCGCAAAGAAATATTTGGGCAAGAGGGTAGTGGCAGTCGACCTCGCCGGGGCGGAAGGAATAGTGCCCGTTAAAAACTTTCATTATATTTTCGACCTTGCAAAGGAGCTTGGAATTCCATTTACATGCCATGCCGGGGACAGTGACGGAGCGCAGAGCGCATGGGACGCAGTCGGATTCGGCACAAAGCGTATAGGACATGGACACAAGGTTTATGACGATAAAGAGCTTTGCGAAAGGGTAATCAGGGATAATATAACCTTGGAAATATGCCCGACAAGCAATATTCAGTGCCAGACACAGCCAAGCTATGAAGAGCATTCAGTAAAGAAAATGTACGATATGGGCATAAGAGTTACGATCAATACTGATAATATGGTTCTGTCGGATATAGACCTTGATAAGGAATATGACCACTGCCTTAATGAGATGGGATTTGAGTATAACGACCTTATTAAGATGAACATAAATTCGGCTGAGGCGGCGTTTATGCCTGAGGATAAGAAAAAAATAATAATAGATAAGTTAAAAACATGCTATAGATAAATTAAAGGCGGGTAAAGTATCCCGCCTATTTGTTTCCTTTTAGTCCCTTTATAATTTCCCATATATTTAATATTTGTTTTTCATCCAAAGTTGTTAAATCTTTTATAACTGACTGAATAAGTGCTGGGTTTGAAATACCGTCGTCAAAAAATTCCTTGGGAGTGATATTAAAATATTCACATATATAAAAGAACAGCTCCATTGACGGGAATGCATTACCGTTTTCTATTTTATTAATATAACTTTGACTTTGTCCAATAGATAAACTCATTTCTCTTGCAGACACACCTTTTTTGCTTCTTAGTTCAGCTATTCGTGTTGCAAAGAAGTCTTCATACATTAATACCACCTGCCTACATATAATATTATTCTATATATAGGTGAAAAATATCGAATTGAATTATCAATTTTTGTTGATGTGTAGAATTAAAAGATATATAATTATAATTACTAATAATTTGATTATATTTAGGCGTGGGAGATGTGGATATGGATAACAGCATAGATATGACATTAAGAATAGTTGCTGATGCTTGTAACATGACCAAAGATGAATTTAAAAAATATTTACAGTGTGAATTAAATTATGCCTTTACTAAAAAACAAAGAAATGCAGAAACAATAGAATTTCAAAACCAAATTCCTAGAAAAGGAAAAATACCTACAGTTGAAGAATTTATTGAATTTGTAAATAGTGTATATGAAAGAGATATCTAGTAATTAAATTCTGACTATGTGTATTATATGTCACCTTGACTGTACTGCAAAGTGGGGAAGGGAGAGCTCGGAGCTGAGAAGCTCATTGTTACTACCACTGTGTTATAATTCCTTCTGGCGATGCTTTAAATGACCAAAAACATTATAATCATATTATTCTTTTTAGCTAAATTATGCTCCTTTAGATTTCAAGAATTTAAATTATGAGAGTATACAAAATACTTAGTTTATTTTTCGGGTTAATTATAAAGCGTCACCTAAGAGGGTTATAAAAAGGCGTCCAAACAGGACGCCTTTTCTTCAATCTATTTTTCCGCAAATATTTTCGTACACAAAACAGCCTTATTCCAGCCTTTTATCAGTTTTTCTGCAGCTTTTTTATCCATTTTCGGTTCATAGGTCTTTTCAAGCACCCAGCTGCTTTTAAGCTCGTCCTTATCCTTCCAAAATTCAACGGCAAGCCCTGCTAAAAAGGCCGCGCCAAGGGCGGTTGTTTCCGCTATTACAGGCTTTATAAGCCTCTTTCCTGTTATGTCGGCTTGAAACTGCATAATTGGACAGCTGGCGCTTGCGCCGCCGTCAACCTTAATTGTGCTTATATCGTTTCCGGTATCGGCAGCCATAGCGTTTATAACGTCCATTGACTGAAAAGCTATGCCCTCAAGCGCCGCGCGGATGATATGCTCTCTTGTCGTTCCCCTTGTCAGGCCGTATACCGCGCCCCTCGCATACATATCCCAATGAGGCGCGCCCATTCCTGTAAAGGAGGGGACAAAATAAACCCCGTCAGATGACATAAGCTTTGAACCAAGATAGTCGGCGTCCTTGGCGCTGCTGAAAAAGCGCATTTCATCTCTAAGCCACTGAATAACTGCGCCGCCAACAAATACGCTTCCCTCAAGCGCGTAATTTACATTTCCGTCAATTGATGAAGCTATTGTTGTTATAAGCCCGTTTCGGCTTGCCGCCGGTTTGTTTCCGGTGTTCATCAAAATAAAATTTCCGGTTCCATAGGTGTTTTTGACGTCACCCTCGTCAAAACAAAGCTGACCGAAAAGGGCGGCCTGCTGGTCGCCGGCGATACCCGCGATAGGTATTTTAGAGCCGAATTTATCGGTATAGCCGTAAACCTCCGAACTGTTCTTTACCTCTGGAAGCATACATTCGGGAATTTCCAGTTTTTTAAGTATTTGCTTGTCCCATTTCAGGGTATTAATATTAAAAAGCATTGTTCTTGAAGCATTTGTACAATCCGTTATATGTACCCTACCGTCGGTAAGCTTCCATACAAGCCATGTGTCCACTGTTCCAAAAAGCAGCTGTCCGTTTTCAGCCTTTTCCCGGGCTCCGTCTACATTGTCCAATATCCATTTAATTTTTGTTGCCGAAAAATAGGCGTCAATCAAAAGGCCCGTATTTTGCTTGACATACTCGGCAAAAGCATTATCTGTTTTAAGCTCGTCACACATGTCGGCTGTTCTTCTGCACTGCCATACGATGGCGTTATACACGGGGATTCCGGTATCCTTGTCCCATACAATGGTTGTTTCCCTCTGGTTCGTTATGCCTATGGCCGCGATTTCAGAGGGCTGTATTTCAGCCTGTATCATGGCGTCAATTGTTGTGCTGTACTGGGTGTTATAAATATCCTGGGGATTATGCTCAACCCAGCCGGGCTTTGGGTAAATCTGAGGATACTCCTGCTGGCATTTTGATATTATGTTTTGATTTTTGTTAAAAATTATTGTTCTTGAGCTTGTTGTTCCCTGGTCAAGGGAAATGATATATTTTCCTGCCATATAAATCTCACTTCCTGTCAATCATATACTATAATATTACTATATTTTAAGAACAAAAACTATATTGTGGTTTTTTTAACATATTGATAGTCATAACGCATTAAGTTGTTGCTTCGTAAAAAGTCCGTAAAAATTGGACATTACAATTTAATGAGAAAATTAAAATTGCTAAATATTATGAAAAACTATTGACATTAGCTTTAAAATATGTTAAAAATATAACAAATAGAGTCGGAGATATAGTATTAAGGTTTAGGAGGATAATTATGAAAATTGCTTTTTATGACACAAAGCCCTATGACAAAACATGGTTCAAGCCCCTTGCTAAGGAGTATAATTTTGACGTAACCTTTTTTGAGACAAAGTTAAGTAAGGACACGGCAATCCTTGCTACGGGAAACGACGCTGTATGCATATTTGTCAACGACGAGGCTGACAAGGAAATTCTTGATATTTTAAGCAAAGAAGGAGTTAAAACAATTCTTTTAAGATGCGCAGGCTATGACAACGTTGATCTTAAGGCTGCCGAGGGCAGATTTGACGTGCTCCGTGTGCCCAGCTATTCGCCGGCGGCTGTTGCTGAATTTGCGCTTACACTCCTTATGGCCGTTAACAGAAATGTCCACAGGGCTTATCAGAGGACAAGAGACTTTAACTTCAGCATAAACGGGCTTATGGGTATGACGCTTAAGGGCAAGACAATCGGCGTTGTAGGTACAGGTAAAATCGGTCAGGCCATGATTGATGTTCTTCAGGGCTTCGGCATGGAAATACTGGCTTACGACCCTTATCCGGTTGAAGGCTTAAAGGCGACATATGTTACAAAGGAAGCGCTGTTTGAGCGTTCAGACATTATTACCTTCCACTGCCCGCTCACTGAAGACACAAGGCATATGGTAAACGCCGATACAATAAAAATTATGAAGGACAGCGCAATTATCGTTAACACATCAAGAGGCGCAATTGTTGATACAGCAGCCCTTGTAGATGCGCTGAAGGCAGGAAAGTTCAACGGCGTTGCGCTTGACGTATACGAGGAGGAGGATGAATACTTCTTCGAGGACAGGTCAAACGAAATCATCAGCGATGATGAGCTTTCAAGGCTTCTCACATTCCACAATGTGCTTGTAACAAGCCATCAGGCGTTCTTTACAACTGAGGCAATGAGAGCGATAGCAGAAACTACGCTTAAAAACTTCGATGATTCGATGAAGGGCGATACAGATCCTAAAAACACACTCGCTAAGAGAAGAGCATAAATATAAGAACAGCCCCTGATTTTCAGGGGCTGTTTTATAGTGTCTCCGCGTATTTCATAAATTGGATTGTATCGCTGTAATGCCTTTTGTTCTTACGCCATATTATGCCGATTTGAATTGGAACAGGCGGGTCAAGCGGTATGCTTATTATATCGTCCTCATCTTCAACGACCTCTTTAATAAGGAACGCGCATACTATTCCTTCCTTCATCAGATTTTTCATTGTGACAACCTGGTTTGAGCAGAGTATTACATTGGGCTCAGAGTGAATTTCGGCAAAACGCTTCCTTACAAATTTATTTTGAAAATATCCGTTTTTAAACAATATAAGGCTCTCGTCTCTTATATCCAAAAAGCTAACGCTCTCTCTGCCGCGTAATTTATGGTTTTTGCCGGCACAAAAATGAAATTCGGTATCACATATATGCTTAATGTGGACATCGGGGCTTTTAACGTCATTGGTTATTATTACGGCCAAATCCAAAACATCCTCCTCGATAGCCCTCAGCATTTCCGGGGTGCCTCCTTCAACCAGCTCAAGCTGTATCTGTGGATTTTTTTCTTTAAAATCCTTAAACAGCTTAGGGAACAAAAAGGTTCCTATCATTGGAGGCACGCCTATTTTAACCTGTCTTTTCCTGCTTCCCATCTCAGTCATAAGGGACTGTGTATCGTCCGCAAGCTCAAGTATTTTTACTGCCCTGTCAAGGAAGGTAAGCCCCTCCTGGGTTGGGGTAAGACGGTTGTTTATCCTGTGAAACAGGTTTACGCCAAATTCATCCTCAAGCTCTTTTATGGCGTTAGAAACAGAAGGCTGAGAAACATGAAGTTCCTCAGCCGCCTTTGTTACATGGCCGCAGCTGCATACGGCCGAAAAATATCTGAGCTGATACAGTTTCATCCTATATCACCTTTATTTCTTTTCATGTACAATAAGCTCGAATATGTCAGGTCTTGCATAATGTCCTATGCAGTCGAAGTCAGCCTTGCCCTGTGTAATCTGGTCAAGATCCAAATCTGCGACAAGTATTTCTTCTCCTCCAAAGGCAGGTCCCGCAACATACTCGCCAAATGGATTTATTATGCAGCTTCCTCCGCGGCACATAACGTCAGGCTGTGCTTCTATTTCAGCGTAGCCGTAAAGGTCTGTAGGATACATGCTCTTTTCCATATACTGATTGCAGCAAATTACGAAGCAGCGGCCCTCGATTGCTATATGACGCAGCGTGCACTGGAATGTGTCTCTCTGGTCGGCTGTAGGCGCCAGATAAAGCTTGATGCCTTTCTGGTACATGGCGGCTCTTGCCAGCGGCATGTAGTTTTCCCAGCAGATTAACGCGCCCATCTGTCCGTAAGGCGTGTCTACAACCGTGAGCGTGCTTCCGTCG
>URCD01000009.1 GCA_900546215.1 uncultured Eubacteriales bacterium
AGAATCAGCTCTTAAGGCATTTGCTATGCTTGTAGACGCTAAAGTATTATAATCGGGAGGAGGAACTTAGAGATGAAAAATATATTAGTATATGTTGAAGCTGCTGAAGGCAAAGCTAAAAACGTAGGTCTTGAAATTCTTTCACCTGCGAAGGCTGCCGCTGAGGGCGGAGAAGTAATCGCCGCTGTTATCGGTAAGGATGTCGCTGAGGCTGCTAAACAGGCAATCGCATTCGGCGCTGACAAGGCAGTAGTTGTTGACGGCGCACAGTATGAGGTATATAACACAGACGTTTACGCTAACGCACTTTGCGAGCTTGTTAAAAAATACGCTCCCAAGGCTGTATTCGTAGGCGCTACAGCAGACGGAAAGGACCTTGCTCCCAAGACAGCCGCTAAATTCGGCTCAGGCGTTGTTACTAACGTAACAGGCGTTAGTGTTGACGGAGACAAGATTGTTTACACAAGCCCCGTATACGCAGGCGGTATCCTTAACGACGACGTTTGCGAAAGCGAAATCGAATTCGCTCTTCTTCGTTCAGGCGCTTTCAAGAAAGCAGAGCCTGACACAGCTAAGGCTGGAGAGGTTATCGCAGAGGCTATCGAGTGCCCCGCTGACGCAATCAAAACAAAGATTGCTGATGTTGTTAAAGAAATTTCAGAGACAGTTAACCTTGAAGAGGCTGACGTTATTGTTGCCGGCGGACGTGGAGTAGGAAACGCAGAAAACTTCGCTATACTTAAGGAGCTTGCAGACGCACTTGGCGGCGTTATCGGCGCTACAAGAGCACCTATCGAGGCAGGCTGGATTTCAAGAGCTTATCAGATTGGCCAGTCAGGCAAGAGCGTTGCTCCCAAGCTTTATATCGCATGCGGTATTTCAGGCGCTACACAGCACGTTGCAGGTATCACAGGCGCTGACTATATCGTTGCTATCAACAAGGACGAGGACGCTTCAATCTTTGATATTGCCAATGTTGGTATCGTAGGAAACCTTCTTGAGGTTGTTCCCGTACTTACAGCAGAGGTTAAAAAATTCAAGGCATAAGTTGTCTTATATAAAACATAAAATTTGCCGCAGCTTTAAGCTGCGGCTTTTTTATTTAAACCGGCCGCACTAAAAAAGAGGATTGGAAAATAACAAAACAATTGTATTTTATTTCAGGGGCATTTATACTTGAAAATAGCAATTATATGAAATGAGAGGAGATGAAGGGCATGAAGAAAAAATGTCTGCTTGCAATTGGGATAAGCCTGGTAATGGCTTTTTCTGAAACTGCCTTTGCGGGTGCCGTCCCGATTGAAAAGGAGGCAACAGCACAGCTGGAAGGGCTGAAGGATTCCTATGAAATAGAGGCTGTCGGAAAAATCAGCTCGTTTAATGCAGATACATATTTTTTAAAGCATAAAAAAAGCGGAGCGTCTATTTATATTATAGATAATGACGATACGGAAAAAACATTTAATATTATGTACAGAACGCCGTATACTGATGAATCGGACACCAATCATGTTTTTGAGCACGCCGTTCTCGCGTCGTCAAAAAAGTATCCCAGTAAAAATATTTTTTTTGATATGATGAGTAAGACATATGCAACCTATGCCAGTGCCTATACATACAGTGCATTTACATGCTTTCCGCTTGCAAGCCAAAGCGAGGAGCAGCTGCTCAAAATGATAGATGTGGATTTAAGCTGCTTGACCGAGCCTGAACTGTTGGAAAATGAAAATATATTCAAGCGTGAGGCAATCCGCTATGAGCTATACAGCAGGGATGAGCCGATTACCATGAAGGGAACTGTTTTCAGCGAGGACTTTGGGTATTTGACGGATATAGATTCGGAAACGGGGCGGAATATCGGCAAAGCCCTGTATCCGGGACAAACGGCAAGCAATGCTCTGGGAATGGCGCATATTTTTTATAAGGATTTAAACTATGAAAAGTTAATCGCAACTTATGACAGATACTATTCTTTTGATAATTCCCTGATTATTCTCTACGGGGACATGAATTTTGAAAATGTACTGAGTTTTTTGGACAAGGAATATTTGTCAAAGGCAGAAAATAAGCATACGGATCTTTCGATGTATACGAATGAGGAAGATACAGAGGGCTTTGTTAAGCAGGTGTACTATTCACCCGCGTATGAGGGCGATAAGACAGAAAACGCATCGAATATAAGCTATGCGTTCAGCCTTTGGGGAGAAGACTGGGATACCTTGCTGGAGTACAACATACTGGCTACATTGCTTAAAAAAAGCAACTCTGTACTTAAAAGCAGCTTATTGGAGGAAGGAATAAATAATAATTATTTAGCAGAGTGTGAGCTTGAAACAGCAAAGCCTTATTTTAATATTACTATTGAAAACGCCGAAGAAAATCAAATGGACGCTTTCGAGCGCGCGGTACAAAAGGCACTTGCCCAGGTGAGTGAGAACGGCATTCCCAAGGAACAGTATGATGTTTACAGAAAGCAGGAGGAGCTGCGATTAATGCCTACCGGCGGCGAACCTAATTTGGGCGCAGAGGCTACCAAAGCAATCGGAAGCTATTGGGCCGCTACTGGGTATGCGGATATTTATGAAAAGCGGGATATGGTATATGATAGGATTTTTGCTGATGATGACCAGACTATTATAAAAAACGCCGCCAAGGGACTGCTGGAGGCGAAAAGAAGCTGTCTAATCGCTACGGTGCCCAAAGCGGGTTTAGCCGAGCAGATTGAAGAAGAAATGGAAGCGTATCTTGCTGAAAAAAAGGCTGCCATGAGTGAGCAGGAAATTGATAAAATGATTGAAGATACGCTGGCGTTCAATGAGTGGAATGAATCGGAGCAGAGCAACAGCGACTTTACGATTCCCGTGGAGGATTTACCTGAGTACGATTTGACAGTGCCTTATGAGAAGGAGCAAGAGGATGGTATTACATGGTACAAAAGCCCAATACCGGTGGGCGGAAGGGCGGCATACCAATTTTTGTTCGACGCAGGAGAGATTTCAAAAGAGGATATGTCGTATGTTCCCTTGTTTATGGAGCTGGTTGGTTCATTAAATACGAAGAATTACACAAAAGAGCAGCTTGCTATAAAAAGAGACGAGTATATGTCAGGCTTTGACGCTGGTTTCAATACATTCCCAAGCGAGTCGGCAAATGGATTTACACCGTATATCAATTTCAGCTTCCAGGGACTGTCCGAAGAAAATGAAGAGGCTGTTTCGCTGTTATTGGAAATGCTGAGGGAAAGTGATTTTAGTCAAACACAGCAGGTATTGAGTGCAATGGAGGGCAGCTTAATAAAATATAATCTGTCAAAGGTATCCTCTCCGTCCGAGGCTTTTTTCCTGGCGGTATCCTTATCCGGACTCTATAATAATGACGGTATGTCGTTTGCGAATTATGCAACAGGGCAGGATGAATATTATTTCATGGAGGATATTTATGAAAAGCTGAAAACAGACCCGTCCTACGGAGCTGTGTTCGCTGAAAAAATGAATGACATTGCTGAAAAAGTAATCAGCAGGGGAAATATGATTGTAACCATTGCAGCAAGTGAAGAAAGCTTAGATAACATAAGCCAAAACGTTGCTTCAGCGCTGCACGAATTGCCGACTCGGCAATATGTACCGCAAAAATATGAAGGAATAGAGCAAACACCGCAAAAGTATGGCGTAATTGCGGAGACATCCGGAAATTTCAATCTTATACAGATGAACATCAAGACGGAGGATGGCCTGAGGGGCGAGTATATTCCTTTTTTATATGCAATTAAAGATAAAGTAATGGTACAGAAACTGCGTTTTGAAAATGGGGCGTATGATACATTAACGAGGGTAATGCCAACCGAAGAGACAGTAATTACATGCAGCTACAGCGACCCGAATGTGAAAACAAGTTTTGAGATTTTGGAGAGCATGGGAAATGAGATTGCCAATATAAATATTTCCCAGGAGGAGCTGGATGACTATATACTCAGTGCGTACGCTTCTGTTACGTATCCTATGGGATTAATAGATAAAGCTCAGGTTACTTTCTTAATGGACATGAGGGGCATTAATGCCGATGCAGTACAAAACGTTTTGGAAGAAATTAAAAATGCAAGGGTTGAGGATAAAGAAAAAGCGGCAGAGTATTTCAAAGAGCAAATGAAAAAAGCGGCTTTTGTGACTGTAGGAAATAAAAATGCAGTAGAAAAGGATAAAGAATTTTTTGATAAGGTTGACGACTACAGAAAGAATTAATTGAAAAAATTATATAACGTAAGAGACGAACAGCACTCCGCTAAAAGGCGGGGTGCTGTTTAGTTTATATGGGGTTTTTGGTAAATAAACAGATGAAAAAAGCTTCTTTTGCGGCGTATCTGATTTTTTTAACTGTGCCGGAGTCCTCCTTTTATACAAAACCAGCATAAAACAATATATAAACCTCTTTATAAAATTGGTTAAAAAGATGATTTGTGACCAAATACGCCCATAATGTGATAATTGCACTTGACAAAAATTGGCTGGGGGGGGTAAAATGGAAATTACAGTACAGGCAATGTATATGCAGACAAAGGAGGACATTATATGAAAGGGTTTAAAAAACTGACTGCGGCTGTATTAGGCGCAGTTATGGCGTTAAGTGTGATGAGCTTTACGGCATTTGCGGCTACTGGAGAGCTGCCGGAAGCTGTAGATGGAGTAATTAAGTTGACTGAGAATGTCGAAATTGATGCTTTATCTATCGAGGGTGATATTACATATGACCTTAACGGCTACACTTTAGAATATAGCGGAGGTACAGTTTCATTTGAAGATCATACGCTGAGCTTTATAGACAGCTCTGTTTCCGGAACGAAAAGGGGAGGTACACTTAAGCTTACAGGAGTTACAGGTACCGTTGCTGCCTTTAATCCGTTAAAGGACGCTACAATAAACGCAGAAAATATAACTGTTGAGTGTACAGGCTCCGCATTTTATCCAAAGGGCAACGCGGCGGCTGTAAATATAACAAACTGCGATGTCAATGCAGCGGTATACTGCGTGGCTACAAACGCCGGTTCAAAAGATAACTATGGAGTTAAGATTACACTTAAAGGCTCGAAATTCACATCATCATCAGATGATGGAGACAACACAGCAGTTATGATTAACGTAGACGGAACTCTTAAAATTTCCGACTGTGACCTTAAAGCCGACAGACAGGCACTGGTAGCGCGTGCGGGCGATGTAACCGTAGAGGACAGCACAATCACAGTGACAGGAAAGTTCGCTGAAAGTGAAGCCGGAAATAGTACAAAATATCAGGACGGCGGCTGGAAAAGCGGAAATGAGGTTCCAATGGGAGCTGTTGTTGTAGGAAATAACAGTACCAATGCTTATGAGGCAGATGCCAATGTGTCTATATCAGACTGCGAAATAGAAAGTAAAAATGACGAAGTACCTGCTGTTTTCTCTGACGCGAACGAGAATTATTCATCTGAAATTAAAATTACAGGAAGCGACACTGTAGTTACAGGCAGCGTTATGAAAAATGGAGACCAGGAAAAAGCTGAAATAAAGATTGTCAATGGAACTTTCACTGAAGATATAGAGGACTACCTCGACAAGGACAGCAACCTTGTAAAGGACAAAAACGGAAATTACGTAGTAATGGACGAGGAAGAATACAAGGATTACAAAAAAAGCGAGAAGAAATCCAGCGGAAGCAGCTACTCACTTGAAGAGGGCAAGGCAAGCAAGAAGGACGATGAAAAGAAAGAGGAGCCTGTTGTAACTCCTGAGGAAAAGGGCCCCTTCTATGATGTATCAACAAGCGACCCCAACTACGATGCAATCATCAAGGTATATGAAAAAGGCTGGATGGTAGGCGTAAGTGACGGAGTATTCGCGGCAAACGGAACGCTTACAAGAGGAATGGCAGCAACAATCCTTTGGAATAAGGCAGGAAAGCCTGAGCCCGTAAACGTAAGCCCGTTCCTTGATGTAACAGGCGACGCGTACTACGCAAAGGCAGTAGCGTGGGCATACGAGCAGGGAATCGTTCTTGGATACGACGGAACAACATTTGGACCGAATGACTTTGTAACAACAGAGCAGTTTACAATAATGCTTGACAAGTCAAACGGAAGCACACCCGCAGCATATGTGGGCGGAGCACCCAACGCAACTAGAGGCTGGGTTGCAGGAATGATCGCATAACAAACAATTATAAGGCGGAGACATTTGTCTCCGCTTTTTTTGTTTAATATATGTCCTCTTTAATAAAACAATATAAGAATATTGTAAAATATATGCGAATAATTGGTACAAAGGATGATTTGTGACCAAATACGCCTCTGGTGTGACAATTGCGCTTGACAAAAATTGGTGGGGGGTAAAATGGAAATTACAACATAAGCATTATTATGCAAATAAAGGAGGATATTATATGAAAAGGTTAAAAAAGCTGACCGCAGCCGCGTTAGGCGTGGTTATGGCGCTTAGCGTAACAAGCTTTTCTGCTTTTGCGGAGGAAAACCTGAATGACGATACTGTAATCTCTGACACGGATGGGAACCCGGATGACGGCAATATTACAGATAATAAGCTGAACGACGATGATGGAATATCTCCGACAAGTCTCGATGATGAGACGGAAGAAATGAACCTTAATGAGTTAGTTACTGTGGACAATATAAAGAGCGCAAATTTTGACAACGAAAAAAAAGAAGTAGTATGTTATGATAATGTGTTTTTTGCTAATGGTGAAGATGTAACAGTCAAGCCGGACGACGCTGACGGGCTGATTGTTACAGTTGGTGAAACAGATTATACATATGCAAATAACACAACAGACAGGGAAGAAGGCGCCCTTATAATCTTTGGAGGCGGAAACGGATCTGACTTCTCAGGAAAAAGCCCTACTATAACTATTAAGAACGGAGCTAAAGTGAACTCTGTTTTTGGCGGAGGCTACGGGGATTCAAGCGTAGATGATGTTAAGATAGTAATTGAGAAAGGCGCAACAGTAACAAGCGTTATAGGCGGAAGCATGATAGCCTATAAGGACGGAGACCGCAAAGCCAGCGTAACTAGCGTTGACATATCAGTAGAGGGCAATGTCGACCTTATTTATGCTGCGGGCTACGGTGTTAACGGAATAAGCAGAGACAGCGCAATAAGCTTTGACGAGTCAAATCCTGATGACACTACAGCCAATAACTATGTTGGAACTTCAAAGGTTACAATAGAAAAGAGAGGTACTGTTGGTGCGTACTTTGGCGGAAGCTTTTCTTACGGCGGAGTAGGAGAGGTTGTATGTGATATATATGGAACACTTGGCAGAGATGCATCCGATTACAGTGCTGTAACCGGAGCTAACGGCTTCAGGGGAACAGCAACTATGACTGTACATGAGGGCGCTGAAATCGTAGGCGACTTATTTATGTCAATGCGAGGATACATTGGAGATACAACCCTTAATAACTACGGAACAATTAAGAGAGTAAGCCTTAACCCTGATGGCAAAGACGCAGCGACATATGGAAATGTAACAGTAAATAATTATGACAGCGGCGTTATTAAAAACTGCAACATTGACTGTGGATGCGCAAAGGTAGGAATTGGAAATGTAAGCGCATATCCCGCAAAAATTACGGTGAGCGGAGATGTAGAGGTTACATCGGCATTCTGGGAAGGCGAAGCAGTTGGCGGCAATTATACCGCAGTTGAAGGACAAACAATTATACTTAAGGACGGAGCACGTCTTAGTGCTGACTCCTTTGGATTATCTAACGTAAAAGTTATTGTTGATGAGGATACTACTGTAACTGTAGTGCCCGATGAACCAAAAGTAGAGGTTCCCGTAGAAGTACAGCTTCCTAGTGGTTTTGATGGTGACACAATAAAAAATAATGCAGAGGTAGAGGGTCTTAAAGGAGATACATCTGAGATAGTTTCAAACAAGGATATTGAAGATGCTAAACAAAAGTTAACAGATGCCGGCGCAAGTGATTTAACAGATGTAGTAATTGAAGTTAAGCCTTATCTTGATATAACGGTAGTTGACTACAAAGATGGCAACTCAGATACAACAGAAAAGAAATTTACTGTTGATATCACACCTAAATGTAAAGTTGAAGCAAAAGCAGGTTCACAAACAGTAGAATTAAAGGACGAAGTTTTGGACGTTAAGGAAGAGGTTGTTGTAACAATTCCTGTGCCTGCAAACGTATTTGAAGCCGAAAACTTATTTGTTAGTCATGAGCATGGTAATAAAACATATTACTATGAGGCTGAGCTGAGTGATAACAAGGTTACATTTACTAATCCCAACGGATTCAGCAAAATGACCGTATTCAATGACGACCGTGAAGGTACAATCATTTATAAGGATGAAGACGGTTCAACATACAAAAAGGAATATGACGTATCCAATATAGGAGACGAGCTTGAGAACTACAGCGAAAAGGGATATATCTTTAACGGATGGATAATAGAGGGAAAAACTTATACCACTATGACAGACGAGCTTCTTACATTAATTAATGGAAAAGAAGTCAATGCTAAGGCTGACCTTACAAAGAAAAAGACAAGCAGCGGAAGCAGCTACTCACTTGAAGAGGGCAAGGCAAGCAAGAAGGACAAGGACGATAAGGACGAGCCTGATGTAACAACACAGGTAAGCGGCCCCTTCTATGATGTATCAACAAGCGATCCTAACTATGACGCAATCATCAAGGTATATGAAAAAGGCTGGATGGTAGGCGTAAGTGACGGAGTATTCGCGGCAAACGGAACGCTTACAAGAGGAATGGCAGCAACAATCCTTTGGAATAAGGCAGGAAAGCCTGAGCCCGTAAACGTAAGCCCGTTCCTTGATGTAACAGGCGACGCGTACTACGCAAAGGCAGTAGCGTGGGCATACGAGCAGGGAATCGTTCTTGGATACGACGGAACAACATTTGGACCGAATGACTTTGTAACAACAGAGCAGTTTACAATAATGCTTGACAAGTCAAACGGAAGCACACCCGCAGCATATGTGGGCGGAGCACCCAACGCAACTAGAGGCTGGGTTGCAGGAATGATCGCATAAAAGTTCCTGAGCAGCTTTAATAATGCAGATTTAACCTCCTTGCCGGTTTTATACCGGCAGGGAGGTTTTTGTTCAGGCAGATTATCTGGCCTGTGCCGCACGTGAGTTTTATTTGACAGCTATAAAGTGTTTGACTGTTGGATGTGAAAAGGATATAATTGTCTTATATAAAGGGGGCGGCTGTATGAATAATGAGGAAAAAATATTAGGATTGCTTGAAGTTATAGCAACAGACGTATCGGGACTTAAATCGGATGTAGCGGAGCTTAAATCGGACGTAGCAGAGCTTAAGTCAGATGTAAAGCGTATTGACAGCAAATTAGAAAATGTTATAGAGCCTAAAATAGATATGCTGTTTGAAGGATATCAGTCGTTATCTGAAAAGGTTGAAAAAATAGATACTATGGCTGAGGATATAGAGGTATTAAAATTTGATATGGACGTTGTAAAGGCTGTTGTTACAACGCATTCCAGTAAGCTTAAAGCGCTATAAGAAAGCCACGGATATTCTCCGTGGCTTTTTAAGTTGAGGCAATCGGTCTATCAGTGATTTTTACGGCATATTCCCCGTCGGCAAGACTGTCCATTATTTTTACAGCGCAGCCGTCCAAAACATATTCAGCCCCGGGACAAATGCTGTATACCTGTACCTTGGCAGTATCTGCAATAACAAAGGAGTTGGCTGTATTGGCCTGTGCAAGCTTACATCGGCAGGAGGCGCAGAAATATCCGCTGTCGGGATTAAAATCACGGTTATATTCAACGGATAACTCAGCCCGGTTTTTATCCGGCTCGGAGGTTATACTGTAGCCATTGCCTGACTGAATGTCTATGTAGCCTGAGGCTGTCTCGTTTTCTGGCTTGCGAAAGTCGATTGGGATAAGGGTGCCTTCCGAGGTATTCACAAGACAAAGCCCCTTATAGCCGAAGCCGCATAGAGGGCATCTTTCCGGCTCGGCTATAAGGGGCCTTTTGGCCTTTAGAAGCTGTAGTGAAAGACATACCGCAATTCCAAAAAAGAAAGGAAGCAGAAAGCGGCGCAGGATGATAAGGAGGGGTATTTTTTTATTTGACTTATCGACAATCATGCACCTTTACCATCATTCTTGCTTTTTTCTACTTCCTGACTAAACAATAGGGCATTTATAGTATTAAGTATGTAGGTCTGGTTGTTTGGACTTAATTGGTCTATTTTTTTAAATATTTCATCTTTATCGTCCATTGACTTAATCTCCAATTTGACTGTATAATATCAAAAAATTAGTAATTATTGATTGTATATTTACAATATATCATTAGGAATAGACAGTGTCAATGCAGTATTTTTGTGCATTTTGACTGTAATTATACACTGTGTATTGACATAAGCAAAATAAAAGCTATAATGTTTGTATAAATGCAGTTTGAGATACAGAGGTGATATGTAATAATGAAATTTAATAAAAAGCTAAGAATGATTAGACTGTCTAATAATCAGTCTCAGCAAAAATTTGCGGACACCATTGGAATTTCAAGGGCGAATTTGTCTGGGCTGGAGCTTGACAAAATCAAACCGACTAAACTTTTGATAAATTGTATTTCATTAACATATAATGTGAGTAAAACTTGGCTGACGGACGACAATGATGACGACATTAGTCCTCTTAACGGGTCCAACAATATGGGGTCAATTATTAAGACCGGTTATGAAAAACTGGACGATAATTATAAATTATTTGTCAGAGAGCAGATAGATAAGCTTTTTGAGCTTCAGGAAAAGGAAAAAGAAAAATATATTAACGGCCTTGACAATGGGGATTGAATGGTTTATCATAATCGAAAGTTCAATATGTATTAAAAAAGTGTCACAATGCGAAACCTTACGGAACGGCCATTCCGTGGGGCTTCTTTAGGCTAGCTGTCTTTAGTACAAAAAAGGCTCGGCGAAACAATTTCGCCGGGCCTTTTTATTGCAAAATTCTTAAATTATGGGATTTATCTTGACTGTAAAGCGACTTTATAGTGTACTTTTAAATAAAAGGGGGCGGAAAAATGAATATAACCGAGATTGAAATAATGACAGGGCTGACAAGGGCCAACATACGTTACTATGAAAAAGAGGGCCTGATTGAGGTTGAGCGCCTGGAAAACGGATACAGGGATTACAGTCTTGAAAATGTAGACGAGCTGAGACGGATTGTTCTGCTGAGAAGGCTACAGTTTACCATAGATGAAATAAGGCGGCTGAAAAGCGGAGAAAGCGAGCTTGGCGACGCGCTGAAAGCCAAGATTGATAGCATAGGAGGCCAGATTGAGGAGCTGGAGACGGCAAAGGCGGTTTGCTCCGAAATGCTGGCCGACAGGGTATCCTTTAGCCAGATGGACGCCAAAAAATATCTGGGACACATGTATAGCCGCCAGAGCGTTACTGACAGCGACGTGGTGAAGGGCAGCGGACACCCCTGGCGAAGGTTTTTGGCGTTTCAGACTGACAACTACATTTACGGCCTGATTATATGGACAGCCTCGTTTTTTGTTTTGGGAAGTATAAATATAAGCTTTACCCTAGGATACAGACTGATTGATATAATTGTGACCATTATGGTTTTTATGCTTATAGAGCCGTTACTGCTTTCCAAGTTTGGCACAACAATTGGAAAGAAAATATTTGGGCTTGCCGTATACCATGAGTCGGGACGGAAGCTGACCTACAGGGAGGGCTTTGAAAGGTGCTTCTACAGGATGAAGGACGGCCTTGGATTTTTTATTCCTATATATTCGCTTTACAGGGCGTATGTGAGCTACAGGGACTGCTCCTATGAGCAGATTTTGAGCTGGGACGAGGACGTAAAATATATTGTAAGAAAAACATCATGGAAAAATGTCATTGCCGGAATAATAACCCCAATACTGGTATTTACGCTGTCCATAGCCACAGTACTGGCCGGGTCACTGCCAAGGAATAAGGGAGAGCTGACGGTGGCACAGTTCGCTGAAAACTTCAACCAGACAAGCAGACAGAACGACTTTCATACAAGGATGAACAGCGACGGACGGCTTTTCTTTGACTATGGGAATAACGGCGACAATGTTATTATATTTGAGCAGCGCCAGCCTGAAATCAGCTTTGTGACGCAGGACGGCATAATAAAGTCAATAAGCTATGAATTTACGTCGGAGGACAGCTTTGAAAGAAGCAAATATTCCTACGAATACATAATACTTTGGTCGCTGCTGGAGGCAAGGGAAAGCATATTCACATTTAACAGCACGGCGGTATTTATAGCGGAGGCAACGGCTGATACAACGGAAAGCGCCTCCTATGCCTTTGAGGATATTACCGTTGAAAGAACCGTTGAGCAGAGCGGATACGACATGACAGAAAGCTATTTCATAAAAGACGAGGGCGCCGAGGGCAGCCTGAGCATCAAATGGAAGGTAGAAATAGAATAAATAGGTATTGCAAAAAATTTTTAATCGTTATATGCTCCTTTTAGACACCGGTGTACTTTGATAAAGGGAGCACATAATAATGAACAATAAAGGACAGGGGCCTGACGGCCTTCATAGTATAATATCAGAGAAATATCCCAATACAGCGGGCATTGTTGTTATTAAAGACGGCCAAACGGCATATGAGGATTACTTTAACGGGGCTGATAAAAGTTCAGCCCTGCATGTGGCCTCAGCGACGAAAAGCGTTGTTTCAGCCCTTGTTGGTATTGCGATAGACATGGGCTGTATAAAATCCGAGCAACAGCGGCTGGCTGACTATTTTTCCGGCGCGCCTGAATGGATAACAATCGGGGACCTGCTTAACATGAGGGTTCCATACCGGTTTGAGGACTGGAGGGAGCCGCTTGACAGGCTGTCAATGTCACCAGACTGGGTAAGGTTCGCCCTTGATATGATTGACGACGGGGTACGTGTGCCCTTTAAATACTCTACGGCAGGAGCGCACCTTTTGTCCGCGGCAATAAGCGTGGCAACGGGGAAAAGCGCCAGGGAGTTCGCAAACGATACGCTGTTTAGACCTGCCGGAATGACGCTGGTTGAGGAAAATGCCGGTCAGGAATTCAGCTTTGACGGTCTGTTCGGCAGTAAGCTTAAGGGCTGGGCACATGACCCGCAGGGCATATCAGCGGGAGGCTGGGGCCTTTGCATGACAGCAAGAGACATGGCGGCGTTTGGACAGGTCTATTTAAACGGCGGAGCTGTAAACGGAAAAAGGATTATTTCAGAGGGCTGGATACAAAAGACCTTTACCCAAAACGCCGCACGCTACGGATATTTATGGTGGCAGATTGACGACGGAGTGTTTGCGGCTATGGGAGACGGCGGAAACATGATTTGCTGTATACCTGACATGGGTATTACGGCGGCGGTGCTGTCGCGTTTCACGCCCGGTGCTGGGGACGGCTGGGAGCTTGTGAGGGATTACATTATCCCGGCGGTGGGATAAAAGGAACCGAACGCTCCGATATTTTGGACTGATATACCGCGGCTGCTGCCAGCCGCGGTTTTTTATTTAAGGAGGAACGGGATACAATTCTTTGGCGGAGTTTAAGATTAGCCTAATTCCTGTTGCTATTTTGTGGTTTTTTGTATATCATGGTACTAAAAAGGAGGGGGTACTTTGGAAGAAAATATACCGGTAAGAGAAGAGCGCAGGCCCCATCCGTGGAGAAGATATTTCGCTCGCTGCCTGGACAGGCTTTATTATTATATAGTTTTCTGTCTTATATGGTATTTCCTGCTTAAGCAGTATCCGCTCAGGGAAATTGTCAGTATGGGGGCTGAAATAATTGTTGTGGAGATTATGATAATTTTTATTGAGCCTCTTTTTCTGATGTCATGGGTATCAACCCCGGGCAAGGCGCTGTTCGGCGTAAGGCTGTTTCACAAAAGCGGCAGAAAGCTTACCTACAGGGAGGGTCTTAGAAGGACGCTTCTGCGTCTGCGTTACGGGCTGGGCTTTTTGATACCGGTCTACAGCCTTTACAGGCTTTATGTATCCTACAGGACATGCAGGGAAGGGAAAACGCTTCCCTGGGATGAGAATGTGCGCTTTGTAATGCCCGAAAGAGTGCATTACTTTAAATATATAGCAATAACAGCCTGTCTCGCGGCGGCGAACATACTGCTGTACTATCAGGGGGAGCTGCCAAAAAACAGGGGAGACCTTACTGTTTTGGAATTTGTCGAAAATTACAACAAGGCCGCAGTTTATATGGGCGAGGACACTGTGCTCTATGAGGACGGTACGTCCCGGGGCGGCAAAAATCCGCCTGTATTCGAGTTTGAGACCGCGCAGGACGGAACGCTGACCTCCGTAAGCTTTACATGGACGGCAAAGGAGGACGTGATAGAGCCGGCAAGGTACGATTACCTTGTTATACACTCAATGCTCGGGGCGGAGGTAAACTGCTTTGAGTATGGGGAATACATTAAATTTATTGATAACGGGACAAAATACCCCTTTGGGGACTACAGGCTTTCCTTTGACGGCTTCAATATTAAAAGGGACCTGCATTACGACGGCTATCAGCTAAAGGACGGAAGGCTGTACATGAAAAACGGCGAAGCCTATGCCACAGAGAATTTCATATGTCTTAAGAAATAATTAATTGACAGATAAATACAAAATCATTAGACTGAAATTAAAAAACGATTAGAATTTGGAGGACGGGCATATGAGATACGAAATTATCGGCGAAAACCTTCCTGCAGTTGTGTGCAGGCTTTCACCCGGCGAGAGCATGATTACCGAAAGAGGAAGCATGAGCTGGATGTCTCCCAACATGAAAATGGAGACGACCTCAAACGGCGGAGTGGGAAAGGCGCTGGGCAGGATGTTTGCCGGAGAGGCGCTGTTTCAAAACAGGTATACCGCAGTGGGACAGGAGGGGCTTATCGCCTTTGCATCCAGCTTTCCGGGAGCAATAAAGGCGTTTGAGATTACGCCCTCCAACCCGGTCATTGTGCAGAAGTCGGCCTTTTTGGCGGCGGAGGAGGGCGTGGAGCTTTCAGTCGCTTTCCAGAAGAAGCTGGGAGCGGGATTTTTCGGCGGCGAGGGCTTCATAATGCAGAGGCTTTCAGGCAGCGGCACAGCTTTTATCGAGATTGACGGCTTTGCCGTTGAGTACACGCTCGGCGTTGGGGAGTCAATGATTGTGGATACCGGCTATCTCGCGGCTATGGACAGCACCTGTACAATGGAAATCGTATCGGTTAAGGGCGCCAAAAACGTATTCTTGGGCGGCGAGGGCCTGTTCAACACGGTAATAAAGGGCCCGGGAAAAATAATGCTTCAGACAATGCCAATCTGCTCTACGGCAAACAGCATTGCTCCGTACATAGCAACAAAATAAATTAACGGCGGATTAAACTCCGCCGTTTTGTTTTGAGTAGGTTTTCGCAAATTCCCTTACATGCCTTTCAATAAGCGCCAGAGCCTCCTCCTCCCTGTCTGAGTCGCCGTCGCAGCGGCATATAAGCAGAAATATGGGGGAATAGAAGCTCATAGCCAGTATTTCCGGGTCAGCCTCATTGAAAGCGCCGCAGTCTATAAGCTGTCTGAATACAACGCTTTGATAGTCTATACTGTCGCTGGTGAATATTTTTTTGTATAGGGAGGAAATTTCGGAATTGCTATACTGCTCTATCGTAAGCATTCGCCTGAATCTTGCGGCGAACCTGTCCTTCAGGTAAAATAGAAAAATCTTTTTTGACAGCTCCACAAGCTCGTCCACGGTTAGGGACGAGAAGTAGGAGGAGGCGTCCCCCTTATAGGCGTCCGCAATATGCAGGCTGTCGGCCAGATTATCCATAAGGCCTGTCATTTTTGTGAGAATTGTGTCGAATATATCCTTTTTACTGGAAAAATGCTTGTAAAGAGAGCTGTCCTTTATACCGACGGCCCCGGCTATTTCCTTTACGCTTACGCCGCTGTAGCCCCTTTGGGAAAACAGGGTAAGCGCCTCGTCTATTATTTTTTCCTTTGTATTCATGCCATACCTCCGACAATTCTCTTTACCTCATCCTCTTTTTCAAACAGCACGCAGCCTCCACTGTGGCTTCCCTCGAGACAGGCACCCTCACGCAGACTTTTAAACAGCGGGGAGGAAAGCGCCTGAATAAGCGTTTTATCCCTTACGTCCGTGTCCGAGTAGGGAGAGAAGGGGCATGGCTCCGCCTGCCCGCTGGGGCTGATGTGGAAAAAGCCTCGTCCCGAGGCCAGACAGCCGCCGGAGGCCAGCTCGTCACCCGGAAATGAAATAAACAGAATCCGGGAAAAGTCTGCCCTCAGCTCCTCAAGCCTTTTTGACATGAACAGGCGTTCATATTCTGCTGGAGCAAGGCCGGCGCTGCCCGGTGCGATGGGAACGTATTCCACAAATATTACGACCTGGCAGCCCTTTTCATAAAGACCGCCGATAAACTGATCTGACATTATCTCACCGATGTTTTCGGTCGTAACGGTTATTGACGCTCCGTAAAATATTCCGTGATTGCGAAGGCTGTCCATAACTGAGCGGAGGGAGGCGTAAATGCCCTTTCCCCTGCGGTGATCTGTCCTTTCCTCTCCGCCCTCTATGCTTAAAACAGGCAGAAGATTTCTGTTTTTGTCAAAAAGCTCTATATATTTGCCCTCAAGCATTGTTCCGTTTGTGAAAACAGGAAAGAGTATTTTTTTAAACTCCGCTGCCCTTTCAAGAACATCCCGGCGCATAAGGGGCTCTCCCCCTGCCAGCAGTATAAAGCTGACGCCTATGTCCTGAGCCTCCCTGAAAATACGGCTCCATTGACTGTCGGAGAGACTGCTCTGGCTTTCTGTGTCACCGCAGGAGCCGCTGCCGCGGGCATAGCAGCCCGCACAATGCAGATTGCAGGCTGAGGCAATGCTTGCAATAAGAAACGGAGGAATATGTACGCCGTTTTTTTCACTTTTTAAGCGAAGTGAGGCCGACTTTTTGGCGGACACGGCAAAGGAGGCCATAAAGGCGCTTTCCCTGGGATTTGAGAGGGAAGCCCTGACGGCGTCCCTAACTATATTTTCAACGCCGTTAACAAGATAGTTTTCCAGCTGGTTCATATTATCAGTCCTTTCAGTTGGCTAGCGATTACTAGCCTTATTATAGCTAGCATTTACTAGCCTGTCAAGGGGATAATAAATAATGGCTGTACTGCATGCATTTATGCTATACTTGGTTTATGAGGTGATTACGTATGCATACCTGCGCTTTTACAGGCCATAGGCCGGAGGGATTTAAATTTGGATATGACGAGGACAGCCCGCTGTGCGCCGCCCTCAAATTCGCTCTGCAAAGGGAGATTGAAAACGCTTACGAAATGGGCGTGAGGGAGTTTCTCACCGGCTGTGCCCTTGGGGTAGACATGTGGGCGGGAGAGTCAGTGCTTAACATGAGACGAAAAAGGACGGATATAAGGCTTGTGGGAGTTGTGCCCTTTAAGGGGCAGGAGAAGCGCTGGGGACCTCAGCAGAGGGAAAGATATAACGCTCTGCTTGAAAACGCGGACGAGGTTATAACGGTCTGCGGAAATTTCAGCAGGTCGGCCTATCTTGCCAGGGACCGCTATATGGCCGAAAGGGCGGATATGCTGATAGCAGTGTACGACCGAAGCAGAAGCGGCAGCGGCACCGGCTATACAGTCAGATACGCGCTGAAGCTGGACAGACCCGTTGTAATAATTGAGCCTGACACGCTGGATGTGACCAGGATGAATTTTAAAGACTAAAGCCCGTTGAAAACGAGCAGAGGGTCGGAAGCAAAAAAACGCCGTATTTTCAAGGCAAGGAGCGCGGCCTCGGCTTTGGCGCAAGCAGTCGGAGGACAGGCAGGAGACAAACAGAGGACAGTCAGGCGGCAACAAATAAAGAATTTAAAGAATTTAAAGAATATTAAGAAAAGTAATACGCGCGAGGAAAAATGGGAGACAGGAGAATTTCTGCCTCCCGTTTTGCTATCTTTGGTATTTTTCAATTATGCCGCAGGCTATTTTATCGCCTGAGTCGCCGGAGGGCTGTGTTGTGAAGTTATCGGGCTTGGAATGGATTATTACCGTTCGGCCGATAACCTCCTCCGCTGTAAATCTTTCGCTTAAAAACGACATAAAGGCGTAGCCGCTGTTGGAAAACAGCGGGGGTAAATCGCCGGCATGGCAGGGGTGCGGCTGGTTTGTGGGATTATAATGGCCGCCGGCTGACAAAAAGGCGTCCTTGGTGTTTCCGGCGCAGCGGTCTCCCTCGTGGATATGAAAACCGAATACTCCGCAGGGCCTTACCTCAGGCAGGCCGAGTATGTCGGCAACCACAAGTGTGCCGGTGCCTGTATTAAAAAAAAATACCATGCCCTTTAGCTGCGGATTAAGGGGGTCGCCCTTTAAATGCGACACGGCGTCCGGCTTAAAGCCCATTATGTCCTTGAAAAATTTTAATCTCTCTGTTGAGCAGTTTCTCATTTTTTTCGTCCCTTCAAGCCTTCTTGCTGATAATTTATGCCGGCCTGCTTTTCCATGTTACAGTTGACAAGCCTAGTCTAATGGTGTAGACTAAAAATAAGACTAATACGTTAGACCGGAGGGATACGATGAAAATACCTGATATTTACGAAAGCGAGTACCGCTTCTGCCTCATCCTGTGGGAGAACGAGCCGGTATCAAGCGGAGAGCTTGTGAAGCTGTGCGCCAAGAGGCTGGAGTGGAAAAAATCCACAACATACACGGTTATAAAACGCCTTTCCCAAAGGGGAGTGCTTAAAAACGAGAACGGCATAGTTACCTCGCTGGTATCAAAGGACGAGGTGCAGATGGCCGAGAGCAGGCAGTTTGTGGAAAAAAACTTCGGCGGCTCGCTTCCGGGCTTTATAGCGGCCTTTACAAGCGGCGGCAGGCTTACAAGCGAGGAGGCGGAGCAAATACGCAGACTGATAGACGAGAGTGAGGAGGGATAGCATGCGGGGACTGTTTTTGGATATAATAAACCTGAGCGCCGCTGCGTCCTATATGATTGCCGCGGTAATAGTCCTGAGACCTGTGATAAAATCCCCCAAAAGCATAAGATGCCTAATGTGGCTGCTTGTGCTTATAAGGCTTGTGTGCCCGGTGAGCTTTACAAGCCCGGTATCCCTCATACCCCAGGGAGGGGCTGTAATTGCGGAGGAGGGCTACGCTTATCCGTCTGACAAAGGGATTAAGCCGTTAAACGCTGAGGCCGAGGCTGCTTCGGGCTTGGATACAGGTGCTGTGCTTACGGCGGTCTGGCTGACAGGCACAGCGGTGATGGCGGGCATGGCGGCGGCAGGCTATTTCAGGCTTAAAAGGGAAACGGCGGAGGCTGTGCCGGAGGGCGGCGTTTACAGGTGCGCAGTACAAACGCCGTTTGTAATGGGACTGCTTAGGCCGAGGATATATATTCCCTTCGGTGTTAAAAGCGGGTATGCGGCAGCACATGAGAGGGCGCATATAGAGCGCGGAGACCATGTGCTGAAGGCCGCTGCGTTCGCCGTTTTATGTCTGCACTGGTTTAATCCGTTTGTGTGGGCGGCCTATTTTCTTATGAGCAGGGATATTGAAATGGCCTGCGACGAGAGGGTAATAAAGGGCCTGGATAGTCAGGGCAGAAGGGAATATTCGCTGGCTTTGCTGGAGTTTTCGTCAAAACCGACGGCGCACTGCCCGCTGGCCTTCGGAGAGGTCGGTGTGAAGGGAAGGATTAAAAGCATACTTGGCTACAAAAAGCCGAGGCTTTTGGCGCTGGCTTCGGCCGCGCTTCTCTGCCTTGCGGCGGCAACGCTGTTTATGACAAATCCCGGAAAAAAGCCTGACGCCCAGGCATATGAGGCCAGTGAAATTATCTTTGTAAATCCACTGTCCTCCCAGGCGTATATGCTGGATACGATACCCTATTACTACGTGAGCGGCGACAGAATACTGTATCAGCAGGACAGGGGAGAAAGCCAATGGGAGGAAATAGGGACGCTGTCAGAATATACTGAAAATATGGACGGGTATATTGCCTCGCTGGTGCTTGACGACGGAAGAGCCGCCGGCATACTTGAGGAGGCTGACAAATATTTGGCTGGAAATTACATGCTGCTTGAGGACGACGGCAGGATATATATATCGGGGCTTAATAACAAAAGCATCTGGTTCATTGCGGAGCTGGTCCCGATGAAGGACGCCGTGTCCGGATTGAGCCGGACAGACGTGGGCATGGGAAAAACGCTTACCTAAGCGAGCTTTAAGGAGGACGGCAATGAACAGCGGATTGTTTGAGGAACTGAGACGAAAAGAGGAAACAGGGTATTATGCGGACATGGTTTACGAGGACAGCAGCCTGGCCGCTGATTTGATAGAGATTGTAAAGGAGGACGGCTCGGCCGTAAAATATACGGCTGAAAAGACGATCAGGTATCTCAGCGAAAAAAGCCCGGAGCTGATTTACCCGTATTTTGACAGAATCGCGGAGCTTTTGGACAGCGGGAACAAGTTTATAAAATGGGGCGCTGTAATAACGCTTGCGAACCTGCTGGCAGTCGATACGCTGGGTAAATGGGAGGGCGTAAGCAAAAGGTATATTGAGTGCTACCGCTCCTGCGACATTGTGGAGTTTTCAAACGCGGTGGAAAGCCTGCCTAAAATTTTAAAGGCATATCCGGCCGAGGAAAAAAATATTATGCCTCTTCTTCTGAACGTGGACAGCAGGAAATTTCTGCATAAGGGAGAATATTCGAGAGAGTGCGTAAACGTGGCTAAGGAAAAGGTTATAGACTGCTTTATCCTGATTTATGAAAAATCCCCCTATAAGGCGTGGATTAAGGACTTTGTTGTAGAGTGCAGGGAGAATGAGAGAAAACAGGTAAGAACAAAAACCAAACGGTTTTGGAGAAAATACGGATACAGGGAAATTTAGCAAAAGGTGGGATAGAAATCCCGCCTTTTATTTTTATATAATCGTTTCAGAAGGGAGGGAGGCCCATGACCCAGAGGGAGAGGGAGAAGCTTGACCCGCTTATTAGGGCTGCCGACAACATGGCCGTAATTTTGGAAAATATATCGGCTGATGAAGCGCAGTTCACCTCCGAGGGGCGGACCAATGTCACTGCCGTAAAAACTATGACAGCGGCTATGAAGGAGCTGATTTCCGTAATCAGAAACCTGAACGAACTTCCTTCCAAGGCGGAGCGCGAGGCCTCAAAAATGGCAAAGGAGAAATTCGAGCTGGATAAGAGGCGAAGCGAGGGGGAGGAAAAGGACGGCCAGATACGACTGGTTGTCGAGTGCGGGGAGGACCTCAGCATATAACGGGTGAAGGGGACGGCTTGCGGTATGGAAGGCGGTGATTGTCTGGATATTTTCATAGAACAGCCAAATGAGAAGCAAAGGCTGTTTCTCCTTGACAGGCATAAGCATATAGCCTTCGGGGGAGCGCGCGGAGGCGGCAAAAGCTGGGCCGTAAGGACAAAGGCCAAGCTTTTGGCCTTCCGATACGCGGGAATAAGACTGCTGATAGTCAGAAGAAGCTATCCGGAGCTTATGAACAACCACATCAATATTCTTAGAAATGAGCTTGCCGGGGCCGCCGTATATAACGACAGGGACAAAATATTAAGGTTTATGAACGGCAGCACCGTCAACTTCATGTACTGCGACAGGGACGGCGACCTTGACAGAATTCAGGGCGTTGAGTACGACGTGATATTCATTGACGAGGCCACGCAGCTGTCGGAGTACCAGATGAAAAGCATAGCTGCCTGCGTAAGGGGAGTAAACCCATTTCCAAAGCGTGTTTACTACACCTGCAATCCGGGAGGAAGGGGACACGGCTACATAAAAAGGCTTTTTGTGGACAGGCGCTTTAAGGACGGGGAAAACCCGGAGGACTACAGCTTTATCCAATCGCTTGTAAGCGACAATACTGCCCTTATGAAGGCCCAGCCAGACTACGTTAAGCAGCTTGAGGCGCTTCCGCCTAAGCTTAGGGAGGCGTGGCTTTACGGCAAATGGGATATATTCGACGGGCAGTTTTTTGAGGATTTTGTAATTGGCAATGAAATAGAAAAAAGTGAACTGCGCTTCACACATGTAATAAAGCCCTTTGACATCAGCAGGGGCGAGGCAAGGGGCTGGAAGCTGTACCGCAGCTATGATTTCGGCTACAACAGGCCGTTTTCCTGCGCGTGGTGGGCTGTGGACTACGACGGGGTAATATACCGCATACTTGAGCTTTACGGCTGTACAAGCACTCCCAACGAGGGAGTAAGATGGACGCCGGAAAAGCAGTTTGAGGAAATCAGCCGAATGGAGAGAGAGCACCCGTGGCTTAAGGGCAGGGACATCCAGGGCGTGGCCGACCCGTCGATTTGGGACGCCAGCAGAGGCGAGTCCGTGGCGGACACGGCGGCAAGGTACGGAGTGTATTTTACTCCCGGGGACAACAAGCGCATAGCGGGCTGGATGCAGTGCCATTACCGTTTGCAGTTTGACAGCGAGGGCTATCCGAGAATGTATGTGTTTGAAAACTGCAGGGCGTTCATAAGAACGGTGCCACTGCTTACCTCCAGCGCGTCAAACCCGGAGGATTTGGATACATCGGGAGAGGATCACGCCGCCGACGAATGGAGGTATTTCTGCATGGACAGACCCATAAGGCCAATTGTAAGGGAGGAAAAAAGGATTATTTCCGACCCCCTTAATATGCTGGTGTGACAGGGAATTATTAAAATCAGGAGGGTAATAGCATGAACGCTGTAAGAGAGGCAATTGGGGAGCAGGAGCTTCGTGAGGCCAACACAATTTTAAGGAAATATAAAAGCGGAAAAACAGCCCTTGAAAACAAAACAATTGAGAACGAGCAGTGGTGGAAGCTGAGGCACTGGCGCTACATGAAGGGCGGCGGGGACGAGCTTAAGCCGGCTTCGGCATGGCTGTTCAACGTAATTATAAATAAGCATGCCGACGGCATTGAGGCCTTTCCGGAGCCTAACGTGCTTCCCAGGGAGGAAAGCGACAGGGAGGAGGCGTCCAGGCTGTCCTCAATTATCCCGGCAGTGCTGGAGCAGAACGACTTTGAGGAAACCTATTCCGACGTGCTGTGGCAGAAGCTGAAAACGGGTACAGGAATATACGGCGTTTTCTGGGACCCGTCCAAGCTTAACGGACTTGGAGACATCGCAATAAAAAAGGTGGATATACTGAATCTTTTCTGGGAGCCGGGCATTATGGATTTGCAGAAGAGCAGAAACGTTTTCACAACAGAGCTGGCCGACAACGACGTGCTGGAGGCGCTGTATCCAAAGCTAAAGGGAAAGCTGGGCGGAAACGGCGTGACAACGGCAAAATACATTTACGATGACGCGGTGGACACCAGCGGCAAAAGCCTTGTGGTGGACTGGTACTACAGAAAATACAGCGGCGGAAAATGTGTTCTGCACTACTGCAAATATGTGAATACAACGGTAATATATGCGACCGAAAACGACATCGAAAGGCCGATTGTCGGGGAGGACGAGAACGGCGCTGTGCTTTACGGGCCAAGCAGGGCCCAAAGGGGCTGGTACGACCACGGAAAATATCCCTTTGTGTTTGACAGGCTGTTTCCCTCCGAGGGCACGCCCTGCGGCTTCGGCTACATAGACGTGTGCAAAAACGCCCAGGAGCAGATTGACAGGCTAAATCAGGCGATAGTCAAAAACGCCGTCATGGCGGCTGCTCCAAGGTTTTTTATAAGGGGAGACGGAAGCGTTAACGAAAAGGAATTTGCCGACTGGACAAAGCCAATTGTGCATGTTAACGGCAATCTGGGCGCCGACAGCATAAGACCAATAGACGTGCCGAATTTGGGCGAAATATACATGGCGGTGCTCAACTCCAAGGTGGAGGAGCTGAGGCAGACCGCAGGAAATAACGAGGCGTCCACGGGAAACACGCCATCAGGAGTAACGGCGGCCTCGGCCATTGCGGCGCTTCAGGAGGCTGCGGGAAAAACCTCAAGGGCAAGCACGCTGTCGGCCTACAGAGCATACAGCCGTGTTATTTCTCAGGTGATAGAGCTTATAAGGCAGTTTTACGACCTTCCAAGACAGTTTAGAATTACAGGGCCGGTGGGCGAGGATATGTACGTTTCCTACGACAACAGCGGCATAAGGGCAGAAGGAGGAAGCTATCCCGCCCCTCCTGTATTCGATATAAAGGTATCCGCGCAGAGGAAAAACGTATACTCTAAGGTTCAGCAGAACGAGCTTGCGCTGGAGCTGTACCAGAGCGGCTGCTTTAATCCCAGCCTTGCGGACCAGGCCCTTCTTCTTTTGGACACAATGGACTTTGACGGAAGGGAACGGCTCATAAGAAAAATCCGGGAGAACAGCGGTCTTACACAAAGGCTGGACACGTACAGGCAGCTTGCGCTTGCGCTGGCGGCACAGTATGACGCCGAGGTTTACAGCAGGCTTGCCTCGGAGGATGAACCCACGGGAGCACAGCCGAAAAAAGGCGTAAAAAGACGAGCCGGCGGTGAATCCGCGGTTACGCTTAAGGCAAGAAAAAGGACGGCGCAGACAACAATGCCAAGATAAAGGAGGAAAAGCAATGGAGGATTTAAGCAGGGACAGCCAAAACGAGACGGCGAGAAAAAGGCTGATGGAAATTATGGACGAGGCCGAGGAGGCGAAAAAGCTTTATCCGTCGCTGAACCTGGACAGGGAATTTGAAAACCCTGTATTCAGAAGGCTGATGGTTTCGGGAGTGCCGGTGGTTTCCGCATACGAGCTTATACACAGAGATGAGGTAAACCTCATGCTTGTGGAAAGGGCCGTTAAGCAGGCTGAAAAGAGGATTTCGGCGGCAATACAGTCGGGAGCGGCAAGACCGAATGAAAACGGGGCTTCATCGGCACTTCAGACAGAAACGGACCCGAGAAGGCTTTCAAAGGCCGACAGAAAAGACATTAAGGACAGAGTCACAAGAGGGGAAAGGGTATACCTTTAATCAGAAAGGAATGATTGGATGTTAAAACTTAATTTGCAGCACTTCGCGGAGGCCGGAACGCTGGTCAACGCAACAGGGGGATATGTAAACGCCTATGACGGCACGTCATCGGACTTTTCGGGAGCCGACACGCTTTCGAGCACAATGAAAACCTATTATGACACCGAGCTGCTTGAAAACGCCAGGGCGGAGCTTGTGCATACCCAATTTGGCAAAAAGCAGCCGCTTCCCGCCCACAGAGGAAAAACAGTGGAGTGGAGAAAATGGAATACATTGGCCGACGCCGCACAGCTTACCGAGGGCGTAATACCCACGGGGCAGAAGCTTGGACAGTCCAGTATAAACGTGCCTGTGACCCAGTACGGCACATACGTTACGGTTTCCGACCAGCTTGAGCTGCACGCGGTGGACGACGTGATTTTAGGAGCTGCCGAGGAGCTTGGCGCGTCGGCCGGCTCCACAATGGACAGGATTGCAAGAAACGTGCTCTGCCAGGGCACAAACGTTATATACGCGGATAAGGTCGATTCCAGCGGAAAGGCCGTGGAGGTAACCTCAAGGGCAGGACTTGACAAAACGGCAAAGCTTACGCCGGCAATGGTAAACAGGGCGGCCACATACCTTAAAAAGATGAAAACGCCAAAAATCGACGGAAAATACGTGGCTGTTATCCATCCGTCGGTGGGCTATGACCTGCGCCAGAGCGAAGAATGGAAGGAGGCGCACAAGTATGCCTCTCCCGATGAGATTTACAACGGCGAAATCGGCGAGCTCCACGGCGTGAGATTTATCGAGACAACCGAGGCCAAAATTGTTGAGGGTGATAACGGAGCGGTTTATCTGTCGCTTTTCTTCGGAAAGGACGCCTACGGAGAGATTGACCCCGACGGCGGCGGAATGGAAATGATTATAAAGGATAAGAGCGAGGCCGGCGGCCCGCTGAACCAGTTCTCAACGCTGGGATATAAATTCTCCACGGCATTTAAGATACTGTACGAGGATAGAATGGTGAGAGTTGAAAGCTGCTCGGACTACTCTGATATTGACGTAAAGAACTAAAACAGATGAATTAAGACAGGAGGAAAAAGGATGTCTACAGCAAACAGCGGCGTTACAGCCGGTACATCTAAGGACTGGGAGGAAATGACCGAGGTCAGGCTTCCCAAGGCTCCAAAAACGGAGCAGAACTTTCAGTTTGTCGGAGTTAACGGCAGAACCTTTCAGGTGCCAAGGGGCAAAAGCGTTAAGGTTCCAAAGCCCGTCGCGGAGGTTCTGGCAAATTCCGAGGCGGCAAGGGAAGCGGCCGAGGAATATGAAAACGGACTGGCAGGGGAATAACCCTGCCTTTTTTTGAAAGGAGGAAGGGCCATGCTTATAGCGGAGGCAATTGAGCTTGCGGACAGGCTGAAGCCAAACGCCTATACGCGAGAGGAGAAGGTAAAATGGCTGTCGGATATTGACGCACAGATATACAGGGAAATAATACTTACACATGAGGGCGCGGTAGAGTTTAGCGGCTATGACGGCTCCACCGATATTGGAAGCACTGAGCTTCTGGCGCCGAACCCCTATGACGAGCTTTACATACACGGCCTTAAACGCCAGATTGATTTAAACAACGAGGAGCTTGCCAAGTATAACAACGACTGCCTTCTTTTCAACAGCGCCTACACAAACTTTTATGACTGGTACAACAGGGAGCACACGGCCAAGGGTGTAAATGCCTTTAGGCTTTAAGGGAGGCAGATTATGCTCTATCCAACACTTAACACAATACAGACCAAAAATATAATGACGACTGTATTCTCAGGAATGAGACGGGGGCTTAAGCAGGGAGAAGGGGAGTTTTACCATACGGAGAACCTGACCACAGACTGCTGTCCTCTGGCGACTGACAGAGCTAAAAGGGGGACTGTTGCTGTCCTTGACTCGCCCCAGGGGCTCGCCGTAAAGGACGGACTTGTGTATGCCGACGGAGCGGACCTCTATTACAACGGCGAAAGGGTTCCGGGGCTTGTGCTTTCAACCCTTCCGCAAAGCCAGCCAAAAAGGTTTGTCAGCATGGGCGCATACCTGTGCGTGTTTCCCGACAACCTGTATCTTAACACCGCAGACATGTCCGAATACGGCTCAATGGAAATGAGCTGGGAGGGCGATACACAAATCAGTTACTCAATCTGCAAGGGCGACGGCACAGCCTACGAAAAGCCTGCGGTATCAAAGGACGAACCGTCAAATCCCGAAAACGGGGATTTATGGATAGATACCTCCGGCAGCACGCATGTGCTTAAGCAGTACTCAAAGGCCATGTCCATGTGGGCGGAGATTGCGTCGGTATATATAAAAATCGAGGCCGCAGGTATAGGGCAGAACGTTTCCGCCGGGGACGGAGTACGCATAAGCGGCTGCAAATACACAGGAAGCAGCGATGAGCTTAAAAAACAGCTGGAGGCCCTTAACACAACTGCTGTTGTTAGGGAAAGGGGAGACAACTACATAGTGGTCACCGGAATACTTGACGAGGCGTATACGCAAAACGGCGGCGTGAGCGTTAAGCGTAAGGTGCCCAAAATGGACTTTGTGACAGAATGCCAGAACAGGCTTTGGGGCTGTTATTACGGTATTGAGGACGGAAAAACAGTAAACGAGATTTTTTGCTGCAAGCTGGGCGACTTCAAAAACTGGGAGGCCTACGCGGGAATTTCAACCGACTCCTTTCGTGCCTCCTGCGGAACTGACGGCGTGTGGACGGGAGCTGTGACATATCTCGGCTATCCTCTGTTTTTCAAGGAAAACTATGTGCATAAGGTCTATGTATCCTCAAGCGGGGCGCACCAGATTGTAAGAACGGCTGTCGACGGGGTTCAAAGGGGCTCGGAAAGCTCCTTCGCCATAGTAAACGATTATCTGATTTACAAATCCGTTTCGGGAATAAACCTGTTTGACGGAACGCAGGCTGTACTTATTTCCGAGGCTCTGGGGGATATACCCTATTACGAGGCCGCAGGGGGAAGGCTTGGAGGAAAGTATTACGTTTCCATGAGGGATATGGAAGGCCGGTGGAATATGTTTGCCTACGACGTGAAAAAGGGCCTGTGGATTCGTGAGGACGGCACGCACGCCCTGTTTTTCGCTGACGGCGGCGACGACCTGTATTATATAGACGCCGATACAAAGGAGCTTAAAACAGTAAGGGGAACTGTGGGAGAGGCCGAGGGAGACTTCGGCTGGGAAGCGGTTATGGGCGTAATGGGATATGAATACGCCGAGAAAAAGTACCTGTCCCGCTTTAAGCTGAGAATGAGCCTGGAGGAAGGCGGCTGGTGCGAGATTTATATCCAGTACGACTCCTGCGGAATTTGGGAAAAGAGCGGAGTAATCGAGGGAAGGGGAGTAAACAAAACCTTCACAATTCCGATTATACCAAGACGCTGCGACCATTTGCAGATAAGGCTGAAGGGAAGGGGCAGATTCAGACTGTACTCCTTCGCCAGAGTGCTGGAAAAGGGGAGTACACACTGACCTCTGCAAACAGTGCAGCCACGGCGTGGAGAACAGAGGGCGGCTAGAAAAAAAGCATTGTATACCCCAGCGGCTAACAAAGGAAGGTGATAAAAATGCCGGTATATTTAAACACTCCTCCCGTAATTACGGGAAATGAAAAGGAACAGCTTAACCAGCTTAGAAGCTATGTTTTTCAGACGGTTGAGGCGCTGAATGTGGGAATGAGGAACATGGGCGCCGAGGGAATACTTGAGGAAATAGGCAGGGCGGTGTCAGATGAGGGAGGCTTGGAGGAGGACAAAGGCCTTCTGGCCGTTCACAACAACATACGCTCGCTGATAATAAAGACTGCGGATTACGCGGTATCAAACAGCGAGGAATTTAAAAAGCTGATAAAAAGCGAGTATTCGGCGGCGTCGGACTTTGGGGAGCTGGCGGAAAAGCTGGAAAATGAGATAACGGCCAACGCGGAAGGAATTACGCAGCTTTACAGATATACGTCAGGAATACGCTCGGACTTCGGGGATTTTTCGACAGAAAGCGAGCAGTATATAAAAACCGGACTGCTGTACATGGATGAAAACGGCGCCCCGGTATACGGCGTGGGCGTCGGGAATTTGTCAACGACCATTGACGCAAACGGCGAAAGGGTGCTGGACAAGCAGAACCTTCTGACAACAACGACGGCGGAGGAAATAGCTTTTTGGAACGGCGGCGAGAAGATAGCCTTCATAAACGGAAATATGATGTACTTCCCAGCCGGAACGCTCAAGGCCTATGAGGCTGACATAAGCGGAAAAATAACGGCCATATCGGGAAGCATCGGCGGTTGTTCCATTGTAAACGGCGTTTTGAAGGTAGGAAACGCCAATATAGAAAATATAGACGCGGGCAAGATTACAACAGGAACGTTATCGTCAAGAAATATAGTGTTTGACAGCCTTGTGTCAATAATGGGCAGGGATGGGGCAAGCAGCCCGTTTGAGGAAAAGGGAATATTCGGCTATGAGACCGAAAGCTTTGAGAATGCCACGAGGGGTATCCTTCTTGAAAGCGGCGACGGAAATATGAGCTTGTTTTTATCGCCGTCAAACACATGGCTTATGGATAACAGCAACGGCACCACAAAAATACTCAGGCTTAATCAATATGGGGCCGACTTTATCTATGACGAGGATTATAAGAATGAGACCGACGGATATTACTCCGCGCTAAGGCTGACGGACGGATATGCGGTGATGGAATACAGGGACAGGAACGGTATAGACAAGCTTATGTCAATTAGAGTACAGGATGATGATATAAGGTTCAGAATAAACAGCGGCACATACTACCTGAGCGAAATAGTTGCGGCCTGCGGTCTATAAACCTAAGGGATTAAGCGAAAATCCCGGAGGATTTCCGCTTGTTTAAACAGAATGCGGCCAGCATAAGGAGGAACAGATATGAACAAACCGGCATCGGTAGCTATTAAGGAATTTTCGGAAAATTTAGAAAGCTGCGTCAATAACAGCGGCCTTCCGCCGATAGTGCTTGAAATGGTTATGAGGGGCTACTACCTGCAGCTAAAGGAGCTGGCGGACAGGCAGACAAGGACGGAGGAGGAAAGCTACAGAAAAGATTTAGAAAAACAGGAGGTGAGCGAGGATGGCAAGTGACCTCATGAACACAAGCGCTACGGGCAAGTACTACAAGGTTCAGCCAAACGGAAAGGCGCAGAGCGGCCTTAAAGAGGGCGACAGAGTTGTCACCAACGGGGGGACCTATCAAATACTTAAGGTGAAAGCCGACGGAAGCTATGAGTCCGCACTGTACGACAGCGGAATAACCACAAAGAACTACAGCGGAAAATATGCGGACAACAGCCCTTATTCAAAGGCTGAGTCCATAAGCGCAGAGACAAAAAGCTCGATAAGGGACGAGTACGACAGAGATTACAGCTCGGGTATTACAAAGCGGGAAAGCCCTGAACGTCCCGAGTATGTGAGTGCCTATAAAAAACAGATAGACAGGCTTCTGGACAGGCTGGAAAACAGGGAGGCCTTTTCCTACGACCTGAACAGCGATGCGCTTTACCAGCAGTACAGGCAAAGCTATATGAACGCAGGAAAGCGGGCTATGGAGGATGTATCGGGACAGGCGGCTTCCCTTACCGGCGGTTATGGAAACACCTACGCGGCTTCGGCATCATCGGCGGCGTACGAGAGCTACATACAAAAGTTAAACGACCGTATTCCGGAGCTGTACTCCAACGCCAGACAGAATTATGAGGCCGAGGGGGACGAGCTTTACAGGCTGTATTCTCTGTATGTCGGCGCTGAGAGGAGCGACTATGAGAAATACAGGGACAGCGTGGAGGATTGGCAGGCTGACAGAGCCTATTCCTATAACGAGTACATTGACGAGAAGGACAGGGCCCAGAAGGATTACTACAGCAGGCTGGCGGTTCTTCAGGACGCGGCGAAGCTTGAAAGCGGTGATTACTGGAAGGCTGCCGAGCAGAAGAATACAGAATGGAGCCAAAGCTTCAAGCAGGAGCAGTTTGACTACAGCAAGGAGCAGGACAAGGTGAAGTCGAGTTCATCTTCCGTGTCGAAAAAAGGCAAAAATGTTACGACAGCACTGTATGACGAGGCGCTGGAGGCCTACAGCAAGGGCGGAGAGGCTTCCCTTATGCGGCTGGCTGAAAAGCTTACCGGAAGCGGCTACGATGCATCGGGCATAAACGATCTTTTAAGCTACGCCAGAAAATACGGAAAAGCAAAGGACAGCAAAACCGGCTCGTCAGGCTTTAATTCCGTGCTTGTGGACCTGTTTAATTACAGGGGTTAGGAGGGGAAAATGGTAAGAATAGAATCGGCCCTGCCAAGCCCAAGAATTGTAAACGGTACAATTATGTGGTACGCGGGAGACCAGTTTGAGCTGGCGTTTAAGCTCTGCCTTTCTGACGCCGACGGAGAAGAGGTTATACTGACTGAGGGGGATACGGCGGAGGTGGAAATAAAAAACGATAAAAAAGAGGCTGTAAAAAAATTTACGTTCAAAGGAGCGGCAGACAATATGTTAAGCCTTGGCTTCGATGCGGAAACGACAGCGCTTTTTAAGCCGGGACAGTATTTTTACGACATAAGGCTGTCAGGCACGTACAATACTACAATCGCTAAGGACAATCCTATTAGAGTGGAGTGAGGTGAGCAGATTGAAGGCCAACGGCATATCGGTATTAAGCAGGTCTGTGCAGGCCGAGCTGTACGGCATGGTCGGCAGGGGAGTTTCCGACGTGAGGGTGAATGAAGATGGGGAAATCGTCTTTGTTATGTCAGACGGACGTGAGATTAACCTTGGGCCAATGCCGCAGGCCGCCATACCGCCAGCCAGTGAGAATACGCTGGGAGGGGTGAAGATAGGGGACTGCCTGAAAATAAAGGACGGTGTTTTATCGGTGGATACGGCCGCAAGTGTGGAGCAGGACAACACAAAGCCTGTGACAAGCGGAGCGGTGCATATGGAAATAGGGAACATAGAGGTATTGTTAAGTAAAGTTTAAACCTTATTGCACACAGACTGTGTTGCCAAGGAGCGGATTAGGAGCAAACCTTAACCTCTACAAGTTGTGTGGCTACAAAACCGAGTAGGGGCGTTAAAAAAAGTAAGGTTGGGGTGCCGCAGGGCGTTTAACTTACATAATCATTGTATGCCGCAGGGCGGCTGACAAGAGGAGGAATATAATGAGCATATCAACAGAAATAACCAGACTTCAGGGATTAAGAGACGATTTAAGAACAAAGCTTGCAGCGCTTAAGCTTGCCGAAAGCACAGCCGACCTTGACGCATGCGTAACGGCGGTTGAGGGAATAGCGGATAACGGGGCGGTTAATAGGACGCTCGACGGGACAGCGACAAGCTACATGGTTCCGGCCGGCTACCATAACGGCAGCGGTACGGTCAATATCGTTACAGAGGAAAAGACAGTAATGGCCAACGGCGTAATAACACCTACAGCAGGTAAGGTTATAACGAAGGTAACTGTAAACGTGGAAAACGCACCCACTTTGCAGGAAAAAAGCGTAACGCCCACAAAGACAGCGCAGGATGTAACGCCGGATGAGGGCTATGACGGTCTTTCCAAGGTAAGCGTTGGGGCTATACCGGCAAGCTTCGCTGTGGTTACCAATGTAACGGCTGCCGCAGCGGATGTGCTTGCCAATAAGATATTTGTAGACAAGACCGGGGCAGAGATAACCGGAACAATGGTCAACAATGGAGCAGTTGCGGCAACAATAGACGGGCTTACAGCTATGAGCTATACAATACCAGCGGGCTACCACAGCGGCACGGGTACAGTAACGCTTACAAACGATATAGAGACTGCGTTGGCGGCGATATAAACCTTGTTACACACAAGACGTGTAACCGAAGCTTGGAATTAGGGGCGTAAACCTTATTCCACACAGACTGTGTAGCTATGGCTTGGATTAGGCGTGTTACAAAGCGTAAACAAGGAATGCCGTAGGACGTTTAACTTACGTAAGCATTGTACGCCGTAGGGCGTTTAGATAAACCTTAACATCTACAAAGTGAAAAACGAGAGATTGAGCAGGAGGCTACAAAAATTGAGAAAGGGTGAGGCTATGAGCATACAGGCTGAAATCGACAGACTTTCCTCGGCCAAGGAAAGCATTATCGAGGCCATAGAAGGCAGGGGAGTATCCGTACCGGAGGGAACAAAGGCCGACGGCCTTGCCGAATATATAGACAGCATAGGGGAAGCAGGCTTTTCCGGGGATTATACGGTAAGCGCCGCAAACCAGATTGAGCGAATACGGCTGGCAAGGGATAAAATGCTTGAGGTTATTGCCTTTAAGGGAGTAGAGGTGGCGCAGGAGACAAAAATAGACGGTATACCCGCGCTGATAGCCCTGATAAACGCCGGCACGGTCAAGCGGTTCCTTCCAATAAGCGGAACAATCAACAGAAATAATATAGAAAATATTGAATACAGCTTTACGCCGCCTGAAAGCGATACTTGCGCGGTAATCGAGGTTCCGGCCTCAAGGCTTGAAAGGCAGTGGATAACGTATAAATTCGACTTTTCCTCTCTTCCCAAGGACGCCGAGATAAAAAAGATAAATGTAAGATACAGGCTTCAGTATGACGAGGCGATGACGGCGGCCATAACCCTTATTTCCGGGGACTTTAAATGGAAAAGCGAGTTCATTGACACAACCGGAAATATAGAGAATATAGAGTGCGGTCTGTGTACAAGAAGCCAGTTTGATGAGCTGGAGATAAGGCTGTCATTCATTGAAACCTTCCCATCCAACCGCTGGCAGAGAATTTACGGCTTTGAGCTTGTGGTGGAATATTAAATACAGCGGGGATGTTGACATATTGTCCGCAGGGGTTTATACTATGTTTGTAGACAAAATGACAACTTTAAGAGGAGGAAACGATTTGACAGATACGAAGCTTTTAAACGAGGAAATACAAAAATCAGGGCTGAAGAAGAAATGGCTTGCAAAGCAGCTTGGGCTGTCTCCCTATGGGTTTTCGCTTAAAATAAAGAACATGAGCCAGTTTAAGGCTGAGGAGATGATAATACTGTCGTCCCTTTTGAGAATCGAGGAGCCAAGACTGAGGGAAAGGATTTTTTTTGCCTCTTAAGTTGGCGAATAGTCTACATAAATGATACGGCAGGGAATACCCTGCGGCGGAAGGGGTGATATTCATGGAGGAAATGGCGCCCAGGACGCGTTCGGAAGGGGAGTTATCAGCGGCGTGGTGGATGTGGTGACTGATGGGATAGCCGATAAAATTGGCAGTGAGACGCTTTCAAAAATAGCGGGTCTGAATGATAAAAAGCTTCTTTCGAGTATTTTTAAGCAGATTGTTACGGACAGCTCAGATTCGGAGCTTGAGGCGGCGATGAACTACGCGGCTGACCTCATGTCAGGAGACAGGAGAAAGCCTGACTGGGACGCACTTGCTGAAGAGGTAATCCAAAGGACAATTAAGGGACAGATAAAAGATGCTGGAAAAATCTTTGGCTTCTGATACGGCCTGTGGACGGCATGGCCGCGGCGGTGGTATAATCCTTTTCAGGGGGAAGCAAAATGAAATTGTTTATAATAGGGAACGGATTTGACCTGCATCACAGCCTTCCGACAAGATATACGGACTTTATGAGATTTATGAAGGAAAGACATCCCTATGCCGCGGAGCAGTTTGTGCTTGGGATAGGAAAATACTCGCTTTTGTATTTTGACAGGATGGACGAGGTCAGTGAGGATATTTTGTGGAATGACATGGAAAATGTTTTCGGCTCCTATGAGATTATGGAAATGGCCGAGGAGCACAGACAGTGGGATACTGACAGGGATTACAGCGGGCCTGCCTCAAAGCCTATTAGGGATATGCTCCGTCTGCCCATACATATAAACCGCTATCTAAGTGAATGGATTGAAAGCATAGTGCTTGAAAATATTCAGCCCAGCGCCTCCCTGGCGGAGCTGTTTCGGAGTGAAGACTCGCTGTTTATAAGCTTTAACTATACATTAACCCTTGAAAGGGTATACGGCGTTAAAAATGTCCGGCACCTACACGGCAAGCTGGGAGAAAGCCTTATTATGGGGCATGCGGAAGCGCCGGCCGGGATTCATTCAGACCCGGGGGAATACGGGATAAACGCCGTCAATGAAAAATTTGTTGCTGATTATTTTAAAAACAGCCGCAAGGACTGTAAAAGGATTATGTCGGAAAACAGGGACCTTTTCAGTTCGGAATGTCTTGGGAACGTTTCCGAAATATATATTTTGGGACATTCGCTGAATAATGTAGACATGCCGTATATGAGAAAAATAAAAAGGCTGTGCGCTTCGGGCGCCGAGTGGAAGGCATTTATACTTCCTGACCAGAGAAAATATTTTGAGGAAAGGTTCAGGCAAATTCCCGTGGCGGCAAAAAATACGGGCCTTAGGCTGTGGCCGGAAAGAAAATAACTGAATTTAAATATTACGGCTGTACCCCAATGCTTGACGCTGATGAGACGGCCGTAAAATTATCTGTTTCGCGTTAAACAGGAAACGGCGCAGCTTTTGCTGCGCCGTTTTTTTATGCTGCTTAACAGCCTGTTTTATTAATCTGATTCCCTGCCGTATTTTAAACGGAGCACAAACAGTGTTAAAAGCATCAGTACTATGCCGATTGGAAGGGCGATAATTCCGGGCGCTCCCATCGTTGCCAGAAGTCCGGCTATAATATAGGATATGCATGAAATCACCGCGCATGTAATCGCGTAGGGAAGCTGGGTGGACACATGGTTTACATGGTCGCATTGGGCCCCGGCCGAGGCCATTATGGTCGTGTCGGAAATTGGCGAGCAGTGGTCGCCGCATACCGCGCCTGCCATACATGCGGAAATACAGATGATTGCCAGCGGGTTATCCATAGAGAATACGTTTTGTACAATCGGGATAAGTATGCCGAAGGTTCCCCAGGAGGTACCCGTTGCAAATGCAAGGCCGCAGCCGATAACAAATACGATGGCAGGCAGAAACATCTGCATTGACTGTGCGGAAGACTGGACAAAATCTCGCACAAAGTATTTCGCGCCGAGGGAATCTGTCATGGATTTGAGACTCCACGCGAAGGTCAGTATCAATATAGCAGGAACCATAGCCTTAAAGCCCTCGGGTATACAGCCCATCATTTCCTTGAAGGACATGGAACGGCGTACCGAGTAGTATAAAAGCGAAAATACAAGGGCAAAGGCCGAGCCGAGCATAAGGCCGACGGAGGCGTCGGAGTTTGAGAACGCGTCTACAAAGCCCGCGCCGGAGAAAAAGCCGCCTGAATAAATCATGCCGGTTATACAGCATATAATCAGTATTACAATTGGGATTATAAGGTCAATAACCTTTCCCTTGCCGTCCTCGACGTCGTTATCCATCATAGCGTATGGATTGGAACCGGAGAACAGGTCGCCCTTTTCAATGGCGTTATGCTCAAATTTTGCCATAGGGCCAAAATCAACACGCATAAGCACAAGGCCGACCATCATTATTATGGTAAGAAGGGCGTAAAAGTTGTAAGGGATAGCGCGTATAAACAGGTTAAGGCCCTGTCCCTCCTCAGCGAAGCCTGCGACAGCGGCGGCCCATGAGGATATAGGCGCAATAATACACACCGGCGCGGCCGTGGCGTCAATTATATAGGCAAGCTTTGCCCTGGAAACCTTGTGCTTGTCCGTAATTGGCCTCATAACGCTGCCGACCGTAAGGCAGTTGAAATAGTCGTCAATGAAAACAAGACAGCCAAGTACGACGGCGGTTATCTGCGCGCCTATTCTGGACTTGATATGGGTCTTAGCCCAGCGGCCAAAGGCTGCGGAGCCGCCGGCCTTGTTCATCAGGCACACAATGGTGCCAAGAATTACAAGGAAAATCAGTATGCCGACGTTATATGCGTCGGACAGCACGGAAACAATTCCGTCGTTAAAGACATGAAGAACAGTACCTTCAAATGAAAAATTGGAATACAGCAGTCCGCCTACCAATATACCGATAAACAGTGAGGAATATACCTCCTTGGTTATAAGGGCCAGCGCAATGGCTATTAAAGGCGGAAGCAGAGCCCAAAGCGTATTGTAATAATTGCTTGAAGACCTTATGTAGCCGCTGCCTGAACAGAGGGAGCAGACATTGGCACCCTGGCAGTCGCCGCAGGACGGGTCAAGCCCGTAGCAGGTCATACAGGCGCCGCTGCCCGAGCAGTCGGTGCACACAATCATTTTGGTTCCGGGCTCCTCGGTAGGGTCGCCGGCGGCAAAGGCCGTAGCGGACAATGCACCCATAAGTAAAAGCAGGGTCGTCAGAAATGGTATCAGTCTTCTTAAATTCTTTCTCATTATTCACACTCCTCAAAAAATAAAGCCATGACAGCTATCATGGCTTCCTGCGGGCGAAAAACGGCGGTACGCCGCTTTTATTCGCCTAAATCGCTGAAGCTGTCGGCTACTGTAAGCAGTCCGCCTGTTATAGCGTCGGCAAGCTCGTTGCTCATTGTTATTACCCAGCCGTTCTCGCCCTTTGTTAAGGCGACGTCGACTTCCCTCTCAATAAGGTTTTCCTTGTTGTTTTCCAAGGCCGTGCTGAAAACCTCAAGCATTTTCTGCTGAAGCTCGTCCTCGGCTATGCCTGAGAAAGCGAGGGTAAACGCCTGGCTTATGTAATCCGACATGACAAGGGACATGTCAATGGCCTTAATGTTCACCTTTACTGTGGCCGTGTCTGCGCTTTCCTCAGTGGATACTATTGTGTAGCTGAGGCTTTCCATAAGGCTGTTCATCATGGCTGATGACTGCTCGTCCTCGTTTTCGCCTGAAAGCTCGTCGTACTCAACGTCCACATAATTGGAAGCCGTCTTAAAATCCTGCGCCTTTATGGCGTTAAGATAATTGCTTACAGCGGTGTCCGGGCCTTCCTTAGCCCCGCAGGCACCGAGCGAGACCGCCATTATTACTGTTAAAACCGCGGCCAATAATTTCTTCATAAATTTCCTCCTCTGATTGACAATATTTTTCAACAATGGTATTGTTTTTATAGGAAAGCAATTTGCCTGTCAGCTTTTCTTTACGCCCTCCCGCCTGCCAGCGGAAGGGCGCTTTTTGTTTCCTATATTTCGCTTTCAAGGCGCGTTATGCTGCCCTCGCCGTCCAGAGTTATAAAGCAGGCTATATCCGTCACAACACCCTCGCCGTTCACTCTGCCGTATACTGCCCTGCCGGGCCTTACAAACTGTATTCCCGTCCCGTCGCCGCAAAGAATGGTAAACCATCGGTATGACCCTGTTTCAACAGTGCCTGTGACAAATTCCGTATATTCCTCTTTGGTCACCTTTCCCAGGTTTTCCTTTGAGATGTGTATAAAGCCCCTTATGCCGGCAAATAAGCCCCTGCCGTCCGTCACCTCGGCCTTTTCAACCTTACAGTCAAGCAGCCCTGCGGCCTTCTTTTTAAGAAAATTATCTCCCATAAGAATTCCTCCTTTTTACAAAGATAAAATGCGTCATCCGTTTTTTTGCCAATCTTGTCAAGTAAACGTCAGGTATCCTCCGGTGATATTTTCTTATCCTTCCTATTATTATAATATCACATAAAAAACGACATTAAAATATTAAATTAGAAGGTTATTAAAATCTTATTAAAAGATTGGGACAGACTGGCTGTCACCGATGGAAGGCTGTACGCATATTTTTAATGTATAGGGCGCATGTCCCAGCGCCTAATGATAAAAACGAGCGGCAGGAGGTGAAAATAAATTGGATTCGCAGACAAAAAAGATAGACGGCCTTTTACCCTACGCGAGAGTGGCCTGCAGGCTGTTTTTGAAAAGATGCAGGGAGGAGGGGCTTAATATTTTTATAACAGAAACATACCGTTCCCAGGAACGGCAGAACAGGCTGTACGAGCAGGGCAGGACGAAGCCGGGCCCCATAGTAACATGGACAAAAACCAGCCGCCATACAAAACGCACGGCCTGGGATATTGCCTGTAAGGGAAGCGACCCCTACAATATACGCATTTTAAACAGGGCGGGAGAGATAGGAAAGGCACTTGGCCTCATATGGGGCGGGGACTGGACGCCGCCGGACAGGCCGCACTTTGAGGTAAAAAAGAATTGGAAGGCGCCAAAGGAGGACGAGGAAATGACGCAGGAGCAGTTTAACAGGATGATGGATAGCTATCTGGAGGAAAGAGGCAGGCTGCCGGTGAGCGGCTGGGCCAGAGAGGAATTTGAAAAGGCGGAGAACGAGGGGATAATAGACGGCACAATGCCGCAGGCCTTTGCCACTAGGGAGCAGGTAGCGGCTATGATAATAAGAAGCAAGGAATAAAAAGCGGACCGCCATAGGCGGTCCGTTTGCTGTCATTTTTTAAGTATACGGTTAAGGGCTGTAGCATCCAGCAGATTTACGGTCTGGAAATTGCCCTTGTAAAATACGGCCCAGTTGTTGAATACGCAGGGCAGCTCCTTTGCCTTTTCAAGGGTGTCTATTTGGATAAGCCGTAGAGGGACTTCAATTTCGCTGCAGTGTTCCTTTATTTTTTCAATGTATTGATAAATAAACGGACACTGCATATCGTAATAAATTGTCAGCTCCTGGCTTTCGATTTTTTCCTTCTTAGCGTTTTCTTTAAACCTTGGCACGGTTCCGTCAAAGGAAAGCGCCAGCAGCTCGTATCCCCTTTCGGTAGTGTCTACGGTTTTAAATCCGTATTTTTTAGCGAAGGCCTGGTCAGACAGCCACGCCTTCTGTTTATCTGACGCCAGCATGCACACGCCGGACTTCCCCTTGGCCTTAGCGTCCGCCAGACAGTATTCCATCAGCTCTTTGCCATAGCCGTTTCCCTTGCAGCTGCCGGTAATCCACAGGCAGTAAAGGTAAAAATAATTTTCGCCCTCTATGGGCACCCATGCAGTCTCAAGAGGGGCATACTCAATAAACGCCGTTGCCTTCGCGTTAAGCTTCCTGAATACATGGCCTTCATTCAGTCTGTCGGAAAGCCACCGACGCTTTGCCTCGACCCCTGGATGCAGCTTTTTGCTTCGTATAATGCAGCATAAATGCTCGCTGCTAAGGTTTTGTGCCGTTAAGTTTATAAAATCAGTTTCCATGAGCGCCTCCGCTTTTTAATAGTCCGCCGCAGTTTAAAAATTCTTTATGTTATTCTATCACAAACATAATGCCGCGTCTATCAGCCTTTCAGAATACGCAAACTTAAATTTTGTTGCTGAAGTTACAAAGCTGTATGGCCGCTCCGTCCTCCATAACCCTAAAGCCGTGCTTTACATAAAATGCCGCGTTTTTGCTTTCCTCAGGCATGCCCTCAATATACAGATAGTTTTTGTACTTCTCCTTGACCAGCTCAAGCATTTTTCCGGCTATTCCCTGACCGTGGTAATCGGGGCGCACAAGCACATAGTGTATATAAGCAACCAGATCGCTGTCGTCCAGCGCGCGTATAAGTCCCACCAGCTTTTGTCCGTCCCAGGCGGTAATAACGGTTGAGGAATTCATAAGCGCCTTATGCAGGCGTGTAGGATACTGGCCCGAAATCCAGCCGACGGACAGAAATAAATCCTGCGCTTCCTCTGCCGTAAACTTTTTTTCCTCTGTGTATGTAATCATATTTAAGCCTCCCGTTTTTTAATAGCCATTATAAGAGGCAGGGGGCTTATTTACAAGACACTATTAAATTTAATAGCTTATCTTTAAAGCCTGATATAGCCAAACAACTCAAAATGCCTCAATAATAAGCTTTAAGGCTTTTCTTTCCTGAACCGAAAGCCTTTCATAGCTTTTTCTAAGCCATAGGGGAACCGATGCCTCGTGTACGCCTGATATGCCTAAAAGACTGTCTACGGATATGCCAAAATATCGGGCTATGTTTATAAGGTTACTGGCCGTTGGCTCCTGCCTTTGCATCTCGAACTTAGATATTATGCTTTTTGTATAGCCTAATTCCTCCGCCAGCTTTTCCTGCGATATGCCTTCCTTAAGGCGCAGGTCCTTTAATATTCCGGCAAAATCCAAGGCTGCTTGGGACTTATCCTCCTGTATGTACGGGTTAAGCACAATGACCTCGCTTCCGAGTTTCCTTGCCATTTTGAGCTCCTGCACCTCAATGGAGGAGGAATACCTATTCTCATCGCAGACCGCTATTATTATATCAGGCTCTGTGCCTATAAACCTCCTTTTTTCCGCGTAAGACGTTCTCTTCTTTTCGGGGCTTATTATTTTCTTATCGTCGCATTTGTTCAGCACTTTTTCAAACTCAAGTCTGTCCTTTTCCAGCAGCATATCTAACTGATTTGGATAGGATAACAGCGCCGTAAGATATAGGTGTGCGTACTTTGGACTTTCCTTAAGGCTTAATATAATCTGGGCTGCCCATAGGCCGACGCCGCGCGCCATGTCGGCGTAAAAAAAGCTGACGCCGGAATTTACTTGGTTTAAAACAGCTTCCTTTATCCTCTCTTTGATTTTGTCACATCTACTAATGTCGCCGAGCTTTTCAGGCTCGTGGCCTATACAGATACAAGTCTTTTCCATACTATCTACTCCATTATAAATATTATTTCAGTTTGGCAGCTGTTGCTGCCGTAAATGTTAAAATAAAATATAAATCCACATGTTTAAAACTGATTATACACAATAATAAAACTATTTTCAATGTATAAAAACGTTAATTATTGTGGATTTTTAATTTTAAGGATTTTAAAGTATATAATCGTATCAACAGGAGGTGATTCAATGGAAGGAGAAAGACTGAGTGAGTTAAGGAAAGATAATGGGCTTACTCAAAGAGATTTAGCCGAAATTTTAGGAGTATCAGAAAATTCCATCTCACTTTATGAGAGAAACATAAATACGCCGGATGATGAATTGAAGATTAAGATTGCAAATTATTTCAATGTTTCATTGGATTATCTGCTAGGAGCCACGGATAAACAGATACCCTTAAACAGAAATGAAACTCAATTTATATATGCGGAAAATTTGCCGAGTAATGCTTATAAAGAGATGAAAACATTTTTGGATTATTTACAAAATAAATATAAAATCTGATATAATGATAAAGGGTGATAGAAATGACAAACGAAGAATTGCTGCAAGCCGTTAAAGAAATGATAGATGCTTTGGACACAAAAATCGATAGAGTACAGCAGGAAGTGGGAAACATAAAACCCACAATAGATGGACTGGACACAAAAATCAATAGTGTACAGCAGGAAACAGGAAATATAAAAACCCTTATAGAAAATACAACGAACAAAAACATACAGCTTCTTGCTGAAGGCTATACATCATTGTCTGAAAAGGTTGACGCCATTAAGGCTGAAACCGACAAAATCCCCGATTTATGTGAAAAGGTAGAACTGATTGAAGCTGTGGTTACAGACCATTCAAAAAGGCTGAATAAGCTTGCTTAATAAAAAGGATTAAATACATAAAATAAAAAGCGCCGCAAATCAGTAATTTACGGCGCTTTTATTATCAGCCGAAAGCTTTGATATAGAAAAAATGAGGTGAAGCAGGCCATAAAAGAAATAAATAATAAACTTGAAAACTATAAAGCTGCACTGGAAAAGAGCTTCCTCTACTTCATGCTCTATTCTTTCCTGGGGTGGATTTATGAGGTGTTTCTGGAGGTAGTAATATACGACTGGGGATATTCAGATAGGGGTGTCCTTTTCGGACCTTACTGCATTATATACGGAACGGGTGCGCTGGTGCTGCTCATCGTTTTGAAACGTCTTAGGCAAAAACGGATTACACTTGGACAGGTGAGTATTACTCCGCTGATTGTGTTCGTCTCCATAATTGCAATTACAACCCTGCTGGAGCTGGCGGCAAGCTACATAATGGAATGGCGCACCGGAAACTGGATGTGGGACTATACCCGTTTCGCATTTAATTTTCAAGGCAGAATTGCACTTAATCCCAGCCTACGTTTCGGGCTTGGCGGAATGGTAATTCTTTATGTTATACAGCCGCTTTTTGAACGGCTGACTAGCCGTCTTTCCCCAAAGCTGCTCTCGGTTATCAGCGGCCTGCTTGCCATTATTTTTCTGACGGACTGCGCCTTTTACCTGTTTAAATAATTCCACTAAAACTGTGCCGCCAAAGGCATATAATAAAAGCCCATGTTAAGTGACTTTTTTAGACCATAGGAATTAAAAAATCCGCCGTAAACCAAGCAGCTTACGGCGGATTTATCATCAATCGGGGTGACAGGATTTGAACCTGCGGTCTCTGCGTCCCGAACGCAGCGCTTTACCAAACTGAGCCACACCCCGGTAGAACATATCTATTATACTTATATTTAATATAAAAATCAATACAATTTTTTACGGAAGAAGAATTTTTTTAGCTCCGCTTCCTTATTGTGGCCTAGTTTTTAAAACAGTCTTTTAAATTTCTTAAGAAAAAATTACATTAATGACAATTTCAAAAATATGTGTTATCATACTACATGCAAAGCAAATTACGAAAAATTTGATTAAAGAGTTGAAAAGGAGTTTTAAATTATGAAGAGATATTTTAAATACGCAGCAGCAGCTGTTTCCGCTGCTACTATGGTAATGTCAAGTGTACCCGCAATGGCAGGCTCACTTCCTCAGAAAAATGACGGAGCACAGAAAACAGAATCCGACCATAAAGTAATTATCGGCGGAACAGAAGAAAAGAAGACTGAGGAAGCTAAGGCAGAAGAAACAAAAACAACAGAGGAAACAAAAAAAGAAGAAACAAAGACAGAGGAAAAGAAAAATTCAATAGTATCCAAGGGTTCAGAACCTAGCCATAAGGTAGTAGTAGGCGGAGAGGCTGATAAGAAGGATGCAGCAGATAAAAAGGATGAGACAGATAAAACTGACAAGACAGATAAAGCTGACAAGACAGACGAAGCTGACAAGACAGATAAGACTGACAAGACAGACGAAGCTGACAAGACAGATAAAAATGACGAGCAGGCTGAAACAGTCGGCTACACCGCTCTTACAGGTAAAATTAATGAAGTAACTCTTAACGAGGACGGCAGCGCAAGAATTTCTTTTGAAAACACAGAGAGAGGCGAAATCATCTTCAATGAGGGCGCTGACTGCATGATAATCGTTGGAAACGAAGTTAAAACAATTAAAGAGCTTGCTGCCGGCATGGAAGCGACAGTTGTTATGGAGGACAACGCTCCTATGACAATGAGCCTTCCTCCCCAGACAAGCGGAGCTGTAGCTATTGTTGCACAGGGCGAGACCCCCAGCTTTGTTGCTGTAGATAAATTTGATGATGAGCTTACAAGCGCAGGCCTTAAGCTTAACATGGACGACACAGTTAAAATTCTTGACATAAGAGGAACAAAACAGGTACTTACAGCTGAAGACGTTAAGGGCCAGAAGGCTATCGTTGTTTACGGCGCTTCAACAAAGAGCATTCCCGCACAGACAACTCCTTACATGGTAATTGTACTTCCTGAGGCTGAGACAGAGGCACCTGCTGATAAGAAAGAGGCTCCCTCTGAAACACCTGAAAACCTTCCTTTAAGAGCTGCTGTTGAGGCATTAGGCTACACAATCGAGTGGACTTCAAACGATGAGCCTATTATCCTTGTAAAGGGCGACAAAAAGGCTGAAATCATGGTAAACAGCGATACAATCACAATCGACGGAGATATGGTTCATGAGCTTTCATCAGCGGTTATCATTACTGATGGTGTAACATATATCCCTTCAGACGCTGTTGAATTATTAAAATAAGACTTTAGAGTATAGTTAGACTGCCGGCTGTTATAATTTTTTTATGACAGTCGGCTTTTTTAGAGGGGAGGAATGGATATGAAGAAGCTGCTGGCGATTATTCTGCCCGCGGTATTGGCGCTTACAGCCTGCCAAAAACAGTCCGCGTTTAATGAGGAGGAATTTTTAAACGAGATAAAGCCCAATATTGAGTGCCTTAAATCCTGCGAGGAGGAAATGTTCGGTGCCGATGTGGACTTTGATACAAGCTATTTTTCGGCCTTTGCCGACGAGGACTCCTATGATGGAGGAAGTGGAGAGAGGGTTTTGCTTTTCGCACCTGAAGATGAACAAAAGTACGCCGAACAGTATTATATAGACCCGACCTATTCTGAGTTCTATCCTGTCAGCAATTTTAAGACCAATGATGACGTAAGGGCGCACCTGAGCCAATATTTGTCTGAGGAGCTGGTCGATAAATACTTCCACGATGACTTTCTTGAATACGAGGACACCCTCTATCTCAGAAGGGGAGCAAGAGGCTACGGCGCCATAACAATAGACATGGAAAGCGTAAAATATTTGGAGGAGAGGGACGGAAAACAGTATGCTTCCATAGACTTCCTTTATTTTAACGATTATGATTATACGGCAGAGCTGGAGTTTATCAAAAACGGCGACGGCTGGATATTAAATAAAATAACCGGCGGTGAAACGGAAGAAGCGGAAGAATTTGACCCCCAGGTGTTTTTAAATGATATAAAGCCAAATATAGAGTGCCTCAATTCATGCATTGAGCAGACCTTCGGCGCCGATGTGGATTATGAAACAGTCTATAAGTCAGCCTTTGCAGATGAGGCCGCCTATAACAGCGGAGCAGGTGAGCGCGTTGTGCTTTTCCCTCAGGATGACGAGGCAAAGTACGCTGGGCAGTATTATATAGACCCCGACAACGCAGTGTTCTATCCTGTCAGCAACTTTAAAACCAATGAGGAAGTAAGACAGTATTTAGGGAAATACATGTCAGATACTGCGATAGACAAATATTTTAACGACGACTTTTTTGAATACGACGGTTCCCTCTATCTTGTAAGAGGATTAAGGGATTACCCCGAAACCGGAGTGGATTTGAACAGCGCTGAATATCTGGAGGAAAAGGACGGCATGCGTAATGTAACCGTTGATATACTTTTCTTTGGCGAGTACAATTTTACTCTGGGACTTGAGATGGCGCAAAATGGAAACGGATGGATTATTAACGACGTATTCAACATTGCTGAGTAAAAAAAAGAGGTTCCGTAATATACGGAACCTCTTTTTTTATATTTTATAATCCTCCGGAAGCGGCTTAACGTCGCTTTCAAGTATCATTTCCCTTACAGACAGCACATAGCCGGAGGATACGGACAGCTCGTCAATGCCCATCGCCAGAAAAATATCCAAAAGCTGCCTGTCGGCGGCGGCCTCACCGCATATGCCTATCCACTTGCCTTCCTTGTGTATGCTGTCCGCTGCCATTTTAATAAGGCGCAGCACTGCCTTGTTTTCCACGCTGTACAGTGAGGACAGCTTTGTGTTCTGCCTGTCGGCGGCCAGGGTATACTGGGTCAGGTCGTTTGTGCCCACGCTGAAAAAGTCAACCAGCTTGGCAAGCTCGGCGCTGACAACCGCGGCGGCGGGAGTCTCTATCATTATGCCTATTGGCACGTCCTTGTACTCGATGTTTTCGCTTTTAAGCTGGCTCATGACGTCCAGCATTATCGACTTGGCCTGTATAACCTCCTCCTCGGAGGTTATCATGGGGAGCATAATATATATGTTGCCGAATGCCGAGGCGCGGTATATGGCTCTGAGCTGTGTCTGGAATATATCCGTGCGTTCAAGGCATATCCTTATGGCCCTGAAGCCAAGGGCGGGATTTTCCTCCTCCGGCAGTCCGAGGGACGGCGCCTGCTTGTCCGCGCCTATGTCAAGAGTACGGATAATTACCGGCTTTCCCTTCATTTTTATTGCTATGGACTTGTATACCTCAAACAGCTCGTTTTCGGTGGGAAGCGTTTTTCTGTCAAGGTACATGAACTCGCTTCTGAAAAGGCCTATGCCCTCCGCATCATTGGCCACAGCCCTGTCGATGTCCG
>URCD01000010.1 GCA_900546215.1 uncultured Eubacteriales bacterium
ATACAGAAAAAAATGTATGTGTATCAAAAAGAGTGGACGAGCTTGTTGTAAACAGCGTCTGTTGTAAAAGAGCTTATATTAGGGGGGCATTTCTAGCGTCAGGTTCTATATCTGACCCTGAAAAGATGTACCATCTTGAATTTGCATGTTCTGACGTAGAATACAGCGAAAGTTTAAAGGATTTAATTAATTCATTTGAACTGGATGCAAAGATCGTAAAGCGCAAAGAACATTACATAGTATATTTAAAAGAAGGAGAACAGATTGTAGACCTGTTGAATATAATGGGTGCGCATAAAGCGCTTCTTGACCTTGAAAATATACGTATTCTTAAAGACATGCGCAATAATGTTAACAGAAAGGTTAACTGTGAAACTGCTAATTTAAGCAAGACGGTCAATGCAGCTGTAAGACAGATTGAAGATATTGAATTGATATTAAAAAGAATGGATTTATCACAGCTGCCGCAATCTCTGAGTGATATTGCTTACTTAAGAATGGAGTATCCTGATGCCAGCCTTAAGGAACTGGGTCAGCTTCTTGAGCCGCCGGTGGGAAAGTCCGGCGTAAACCACAGACTTAGAAAACTGGCAGATATTGCGGATTCTTTAAGAGAGGAAATGGGTGAAGAAATTGGTACGTAAAACAATTAAGGTCAAAAATACTCTTGACACTAGACAGGTTGCTTATTTAGTACAGTGCGCAGGTCAGTTTAAAAGCGATGTACGCATTGAGGAGGATGAAAAAAACATTAATGCGAAGAGCATTATGGGGACGATTTCGCTGGCTATCAAGGAAGGCGATACAATTTCGATAGTTGCAACTGGCACGGACGAAGAAAAGGCTGTAGAAGAAATCTGCAAAATATTAAGCTGAAAATTTTATATATAAGGAGGACGATTTATATCGTCCTCCTTTTTATATATTAATAATGTTAGTTTTTGCTTTATCATGTAAACTATTGTCGGAGTGTTTTTGTGACTTAACACTTTTGTAAATGTTATAATAATTCTGTAAAATAATTACAGGAGACAAAAGCAATGAAATCAACAAAAAAAGCAGCACTGTTAATAATTTTGCCGCTTATAACATTTACAGTAAACGGACAAACGCTTGAAGAACTGAAAAGTGAATATAGCGGACTTATTGACGAGCAGGAAGCAACCAGAACCATGCTGGAGAAAAATTATTCTATTCAGGATGAAATAAGAGAACAGATAGCGGAACTGGATACAAGGCTGTCTGAGGCACAAATTGATATAGACAACATTGACAGCAAAATGATGGAACTTCTTATTAAAATAGATGAAGCTCAAAAAGATTATGATGAAGCTGCAAAAAAAAGCGAACAGCAATATAAAAAAGCCTCAGACAGGCTCAGATATATTTATGAAAGCGGAGGAAAAGAAAGTGACCTTGATGTTTTGCTGAACTGTGAAAATATATCGGAATATTTTCTTTATAAACAATATGTTACAGATATTTTAGAATACGATTCACAGCTTATGGAGGAACTTAAGGAAACTGAGGAGTTAATGAAATCTAAGCTTGATGAAATAACTGAACGCCAGGAGGCCAAATCTGAACTGGAAAATTTCAAAACACAAAAGGAATTTGAAATGACTGTTTTGTATGAGGAGAGAAATGAGCTTCTTGAAGAATACAGGCAGGACGCAAGCTTAATGGAGCAGGAACTTAATAAGAGTATAGAGGCGAGTAACCGGGTATATGAAATTATCATAAGCATGGAGGAAAATTCCGATTTTGTGAATGCTTATACAGGCGGCTTTCTTGAGTGGCCCGTTGAGGGTAGATATTACGTTAGTAGTGGTTATGTGGGAAGAATGAGCCCAGTAGGAAATGGTTACGAATTCCACACCGGACTGGATATTCCCGCGCCAAGCGGTTATGAAATAACAGCCGCTGAGGACGGAGTTGTAATTACGGCTGGCTGGATTAACGGTTATGGAAATACGGTGATAATCAGCCATGGAGGCGGACTGTCAACTCTATATGGACATAATTCTGAGCTTCTTGTTTCAGAGGGCGATAAAGTGGAGAGGGGAGAACCTATAGCTTTATGCGGTTCAACAGGGTATGCTACAGGGTGCCACTGCCACTTTGAGGTTAGGGTAAATGGAGAACATACAGACCCATGGGGATACCTGAAAAGAGAGCAGTAATAGGAAAATAAATTTAAAGGCGGCAGGCATTTATGATGGCTGCCGCCAAGTTTTGCGGTTTAGCAGATATAAAACAATCCATGCTCAGCAGAGTTGTTTTTAGGATTATTTGTGATATAATAAATTTAGGAATTTTATTCTTGACGGGAGTGAGTGTGCCTTGAATAAAGAGATAATAAACTGGAAAGAACTGCTTTATCCTTATGAGCAAACTGTGGATGAGTTAATGCTTAAGTTTAATTACATAAGAAAAGAATACTTAAGACTTGGGATGTATTCACCTATAGAATCCGTTGAAGGCCGTGTAAAGTCGGCATCAAGCATAATAGAAAAGGTAAGCAAAAAAAATATTTCCAGAGACAGAATTGAAGATGAGGTAGAGGATATAGCGGGGATAAGGTTAATTTGCCAGTTTGTTGAGGATATTCCGAAGGTAATTGATATTATTCGACAAAGAGACGGACATGATATAAAGATAGTTGAGGAAAGAGATTACATAACTAATAAAAAAGAAAGCGGATACCGCAGTTATCATATAGTAATACGGTACGGCCTGAACACTGCCTTTGGTTATAAGGAAATTCTTGCTGAAATCCAAATCAGAACACTGGCAATGAATTTTTGGGCTGTTACCGAGCATGAGCTTAACTATAAATACAGCGGAAACTTGCCGGAAGACCTTAAATCTAGGTTAAAAGCCTGTGCTGAGGCATCGTTTAATTTGGATAAGGAAATGTCAACAATACGTGAAGAGCTTATGCAGGCTGAAAAAATGAGCGAGCTTAAAAGCAGCCTTGTAAACAATATACTTGAAAATATACAAAACTTATATTTTAAACTTCATATTGACGAGGCCGATAATATTAACCGCAGATTTATTGACCTTTATGAGGACGGGGATATAAACAAGCTTAAAGATTTCAACGAACAGCTTAATATAGTAGCAGAAATGTACAGAGTTTAAAAATTATAAAAGCCTCATTATAAATAAGAGGTCTTTTAAATGGTTAAGGAAGCTCCCGTTATGGGAGCTTCTTTGAGTTTTTAATTATTTGTATTCCCCTAAGCATATGAAGCCGCATGGCTGTTCTGGCCGAGTCAGCGTTTCGCTCATTAAGATACTGTACTATCATGCGGTGATCCAGGATTGTTCCTTGGCGTACTTCCTCATAATTGAATACATTTTCTGATTTATCTATAGCGTCATAAATTGTAGGCATTATCCTGTCCATGAAGCTGTTATGTACAGCTCTTGCAATAGATAAATGAAATCTTATTTCCTCTGTACGCCTGTCAAGTCCGGCAAGTACTTTTTTTTCAACCATTTCACTATAATAGCCTATCCTTTTTAATTCATTGTCTGAAGCTCTCAGGGCCGCAAAGTATGCGGCTTCCGGCTCAATCATAAGTCGTATTTCATTTAGCTCAAGGGCGTCTATACCGCTATAAGCCTTGGATACAGTATTAGATGCAATATTTTTTGCTACATAAGTTCCGCTCCCATGCTTAACCTCGAGAATACCTCTTTCTGAAAGTATTTTTACTGCTTCTCTGAAAGTAGACCGGCTTACAAATAATTCCTTTGAAAAGTCATTTTCATTAAGCAGCTTATTTCCCGGCAAAAACCGTTTCTCGACAATAATCATTGAGGTAATATCGTCAGCCACACATTCAGCCAGAGATTTTCCGTCGTCCTTCATAGTTTATCCTCTCATTATTCTTCAAGTGCTCTTTCCTGATAATTAAAGGTTGATTTCATGAGCTTTTCTATATCAATAAGATGACCTATTGTTTCTCCTGCTTTAAGCTTGTCGGATACGTTAGTTTCTGTTTCCATCATCTGTTTTGTCTTTTGATAAACTGTTTCAAGGTCTTCATAAGGAACAACAACAATTCCGTTACCGTCTATCATAATAATGTCATACGTATTTACCTGCACTCCTCCGCAGGATATAGGAACTTTTATAGCTCCGTAGCCGCTTATCTGACCTACGTTGCAGCAGGTTCCCATAGAGTAGACAGGAAATCCCAGTTCTCTTATCTCTTCAATATCTCTGCAGGCTCCTTCCATAATGGATGCGGCAACTCCTTTGTTGATAGCGGAAAGACAAAGGTTTTCTCCCCAGTAGGCAGAATTTTTGTATCCATGGCTGTCTACTACTATAATATCACCTTTCTGTGCGTTTTCAATTGCGTATATTACGGCAGAAATATCTCCTCCTACTGTTCTGGCTGTAAGTGCGCAGCCCGCAATACGAACTTCTTTGCTTTCCGGCCTTATTTCAGGTGACATTGAATTTGCTCTTCCCATGCAGTCGCTTGCCGCGCAGGTAACCGAGTCAAATTTATCGATTAAATCCTGAAATTTTTTTACATATTCCATTGCTGTTTCTCTGTTTTTAATCATTGCGTTTTCCTCCTTTTTGATATATACTTTATCTGCTTTGTTGTGCTAATTATATTATGAATTTTTGATTTATTCAACATTTCCATCAAGTCCTCTTATGAAACATGATTGTCTGATGACTTATATATGATTTGTATAATAATTGACGGATTGAGGTAAATTATATGGCGCTTTTTGCTTTGGCTGATCTTCATTTTGGAAGAGGAATAAATAAAACAATGGATATTTTTGGAGAACCATGGATAAATCATATGGGCAAAACAATAAAGAATTGGGTTAATATTATTAACGATAGTGATACTGTTTTGATACCGGGTGATATATGCTGGGCAAAAAAACTTTCTGATGCAAAACCAGATCTAGATTTAATTAATGAACTCCCTGGGAAAAAGGTGTTGCTTATGGGAAACCACGACTATTGGTGGGACTCTCAGAATAAGGTTACCACTGCCTACCCGTCTATGTTTTTCTTGAAAAACAATTTCTACATTTATAACGATACTGCTGTATGCGGAACTAGGGGATGGATTTGCCCAAATGAAATAAAATTTGATGAAAGTGATAAAAAAGTATATAAAAGGGAATGTATGAGGCTAAAGCTTTCTCTTGATATGGCCGTTAACAGTGGGTACGGAGATAAAATCGTTGTTATGCTGCATTATCCTCCCATGAATGATAAGCATGAAGCTTCAGGCTTTACTGAGCTAATCAGCCAATACCGTGGTATAAGAAAGGTTGTCTATGGACATCTGCACGGACAGGAGAGCATTGTGCAAAGATTTGAGGGAATGCTTAACGGTGTGGAGTATAAGCTGGTTTCGGCTGATTTTGTAAATTTTAAACCTATAAAAATTATGGACTAGATGAGGAGGAAAGAAATGTTTACATTTAATCATTTTAATTTTAATGTACTTGACCTAAATAAAAGCCTTGATTTTTATAATAAGGCTCTTGGCCTTAAGGAAGTACGCAGAAAAGAAGCGGAAGACGGCAGTTGGATACTTGTGTATCTAGGCGATGGAAAAACTGGATTTACTTTAGAGCTTACATGGCTGAGAGACAGGAAAGAAAAATATAATCTTGGTGAATGTGAGTTTCATTTAGCGTTTGAGGCGGAGGATTATGAGGCTGCCTATGAAAAGCATAAAAATTTGGACTGCATCTGCTTTGAAAATCCTGAAATGGGAATATACTTTATAATTGACCCTGATGGATATTGGATTGAGATTATTCCGCCTATTAGAAGTTAAAGACGTGAAAAAAAGGTACCGGATATTCCGGTACCTTTTTTATAGATATTTATACTTCTAAGACACTTAATCCTCATACTCAAGAGCCGCTTTTTTAATTTTCTCCTTAAGATCTTCAGGATCAAACTCGCTAATATCCATTTCAGCCGTAATTTCATCAAACTCATCATCCTCAGCCAGATATGAAGCGGCAAAAGGACAGGCGATATCATCGTCATATATGATTTCACCCTCGACAGCCCAAACATCCTCCGATTTATCAATACTTATAATGCAGACATCATCTATTGGAATCACTTTTTTACACCCTTTTCCTTCCCACTATAATTTTTTCTGTTTTTTACCTTTTTCTTTCTTACGGAATATCCAAAGCTCCCAACTGCTTTGCCAAGCCCATAATACTCACCATGTGAATAACAAATAGGCTTAGTCCGTTCAAAATGAAATTTTCCCGTTTCATCAAAATATCTGTCGTCGACAGATACGGAAACAACCTCGGCAATAAAAATATCATGGCTTCCTCCTGTTTTCAATATCTGTTTTACCTCGCATTCGATATTGACAGGACTCTCTAAAATAGAAGGAGCCGATACTTTATTGCTTTTTGCAGCGGTAAGATTGCATTCCATGAACTTATTCACGTCCCTGCCGCTTCTTACTCCGCAGAAATCTACAGAGCGGGCAAGGGCCTCCGTGGTAAGATTAATAACAAAGCTTCCGCTTTCTTCAATTAAATGATAGGAAAAACGCTCAGGCCTTATTGACACATATGTCATGGCCGGCGATGTACAAAGTGTTCCGCACCAAGCCACGGTTATAATGTTAGGCTCATCAACTGTTCCGCAGGATACCATAACAGCGGGCACAGGATAGAGCACTGTTCCTGGCTGCCATACTTGCTTAGCCATTTGGTTTCTCCTTTCACTATATATTATTATGAGTACGAAAAATATATTATACTAGCGCTATGTAAATGTAAATTGGTATTTGTAACAAATATAGAGGTTGTAATATCGTTAAAAATTTAGTAACATTATATGAGATTAATAAAAGCTATAAATGTCAAGCGGAAAGGAACAAATTTATGAATCTGCCTGAAGATTATATTTTACAGATGAAAACACTGTTAAATGAGGAATATGACGATTATATATCCTCCTTTAACGATGAAAGACTTTATGGCATGAGAGTCAATACACTAAAAATGAATTTGGACGAATTTAACAATAAAAAATTGTACGAGATTACGCCGGTTAAGTGGTGTGAAGAGGGGTTTTACTATAATGGGGCAGATATACGCCCGTCAAAAAGCCCATACTATCACGCTGGACTTTATTATCTACAGGAGCCTAGTGCAATGTCTACAGGAGCTGTTGCGGACGTAAAGCCAGGTGAAAGGGTTCTTGATGTATGCGCTGCTCCGGGCGGAAAAAGCACACAGACAGGTGCGAAGCTTGAAGGTGAAGGAATTCTTGTAACAAACGATATAAGTACGTCCAGAACCAAGGCTCTGCTTAAAAATATAGAACTGTTTGGAATTACTAATGCTGTTGTCCTAAATGAATCGCCTAAGAAAATAGCAGATAAATTTCCGGATTTTTTTGATAAAATAATAATTGACGCTCCGTGCAGCGGTGAGGGTATGTTCAGAAAAGACCCAGACGTAATAAAAGCATGGGGAAAGGATATGACGGATTTCTGTATATCAGCGCAGTATGAGATACTTGAGGCATGCTCAAGGGCCGTGTGCGAGGGCGGATATATAATATATTCAACTTGCACATTTAATCCCGACGAAAATGAAAGACAGATAGAGTCTTTTCTTGAAAGACACCCGGATTTTGAACTCTGCGGTATACCGGCTGAATTGGGTCTTGACAGAGGCAGGCCGGAATGGACAAAAAGCAAGAGTGATATATTTGCAAAGTGCGGAAGACTGTGGCCGCATAAAACAAAGGGAGAGGGCCATTTTGTAGCCAAAATGAGAAAAGTATCGGGAGGCTGCCGGACAAGCTTTTCGGATCACGAAAATAAAAAGATTGAAGGCTTTGAGTATTTTGAGGATTTTATAAGGGATAATATAAAAATAGAGTTTAACGGAGATTTTGAAACATTTGGAGAAAAGCTATATATTCTTCCAAAGGGACTTCCGTCGTTCAATGGACTTAGAGTAGTGAGAAACGGTTGGTATCTTGGCGATATTAAGAAAAAGAGATTTGAGCCGTCTCAGGCATTCGCGATGGGGCTTAGTTCCAATAATGTTAGACTTACAGAGGAATTAAATGATTATGATACAGCTGTTAAATACCTTAAAGGCGAAACGCTTCAAACCAACCTGAAAGAGGATGGATGGGTGCTAGTGACATTTGACGGACTAACGCTTGGATGGGCTAAAAGCCAAAAAGGGAGACTAAAAAATAAGTACCTTCCTGGCTGGAAATGGGAATAAGAGGGGTATTATTATGCCGTTTTTACCGGTAACTAAAGAAGAAATGAATAAGCTTGGCTGGGAAAGGCCTGACTTTATATACGTCTGCGGCGACGCTTACGTTGACCACTCGTCTTTTGGTGCGGCAATAATATGCCGCATGCTTGAAAGCTATGGTTATAAAGTATGTATTATTTCCCAGCCGGACTGGCATTCAACTAATGATTTCACACGTTTTGGGGAACCAAGACTAGCTTTCCTTGTGAGTGCCGGAAATATTGACTCCATGGTAAATCATTATACAGTGGCTAAAAAAAGACGTTCAAAGGACGCATATTCTCCGGGAGGACAGGCTGGTCTTCGCCCTGATAGGGCGACTATTGTATACTGCAATAAAATACGTGAGGCATATAAAAATGCCGCCATAGTAATCGGTGGAATAGAGGCGAGCCTGCGCAGATTGTCCCATTATGATTACTGGGACAATAAAGTACGCCGTTCAATTCTTTTAGATTCAGGAGCAGATTTACTGCTCTATGGAATGGGGGAACACCAGATAATTGAATTGGCTGAGGCCTTGGACAGCGGACTGCCAATTCAAGAAATAACCTATCTGAAAGGTTCAGTATATAAAACAAGGGACAGGGAAAGGATTGGCGAATGCTTATGGCTTCCAGCATACGAAGAAACTTCAAGGGACAAAAATAAATATTCTGAAAGCTTTATGCTTCAGTACAGCAATACTGATTTTATTACAGCTAAAACATTGGCTGAGGAATACCGGGAGGGAATAGTTGTTCAAAATCCTCCGTCTCCTCCGCTTGGACAGGATGAGCTGGACAGAGTTTATTCACTTCCATTTATGAGAACATACCATCCAATGTATGAAAAAATGGGTGGAATACCGGCAATTGAAGAAATAAAGTTCAGTCTGTCGGCCAACAGAGGATGTTTTGGAAACTGCAATTTTTGCGCCATTGTTTTCCACCAGGGAAGAATAGTCACCTCAAGAAGCGATAAATCTCTTATAGAAGAGGCTGAAATAATGACCTCTGAGAAGGACTTTAAGGGATATATACATGATGTGGGCGGGCCTACTGCGAATTTTATGCGGACAGCCTGTGATAAACAGCTTAAAGCTGGAGCCTGCAGAGACAGACAGTGCCTTTTTCCTGAAAAGTGCCCCAACCTTGTAGTTGATCATAAGAGATATCTTAAGCTTTTGAGAAAGCTGCGGCAGTTGCCGAAGGTGAAAAAGGTTTTCATACGTTCCGGAATTCGTTATGATTACCTGATTTATGATAAAGACGAGAGCTTCTTTAACGAGCTTTGCAAGTACCACATAAGCGGACAGCTTAGAGTGGCGCCGGAGCATGTTTCAGATAGAGTTCTGGATAAAATGGGCAAGCCGAAAAAAGAGGTTTACGACAAATTTGTTAATAGATTTGATGAAATAAATAAAAAATATGGATTTGATCAGTACTGCATACCTTATCTCATGTCAAGCCATCCTGGAAGCGACCTTCGTGCTGCGATAGAATTAGCAGAGTACCTGAGGGATACCGGGCATATGCCTGAACAGGTTCAGGATTTCTATCCTACACCCGGGACCTTATCAACGTGTATGTATTATACTGAAATGGATCCTAGAACAGGCAAAAACGTGTATGTGCCTAAGAATCCTCACGAAAAGGCAATGCAGAGGGCTCTTATGCAGTACCGCGTTCCGGCAAACTATGATTTAGTAAAGGAGGCTCTGAAAAAGGCAGGGCGGGAAGACTTAATAGGCTTTACTCCCCACTGTCTGATAAGGCCAGAGAAGCCTAAAAATAGTGATAAAGGACAAAGCGCTAATAGGAATAAAGCAAAGTCAAAGCAGGATAACAAAAAGAAAACTATAAGAAATACTCATAAAAAATTGAGATGATTATATACGGTCTGAATTAATGTTACGAATGAATAGGATATCCTGAGAGAAGCCATACAATTGACATTCTTTTGTTCATCTTATATAATCAAACTAATTTTAGAATTAAAGGGTGAGCGTATGAAAGACATTACATATATCGGAACTAGAAATAAAAGCTATAGATTAAAAGCTTCTGAAGCAATACTTAAAGGAATTTGTCCTGACGGTGGACTTTTTATACCGGATGAAATACCGGCCATGGAAAAGAGTATCGGGGAGCTTTCCAAAATGGACTACAAAAATCTTGCCTATGAGGTTATGAGTCTGTTTTTTACTGATTTTACGGAAGAAGAGCTTCGCTGTTGTATCAATAGCGCATATGATGAAAAGTTCGATACGGATTTAATAGCTCCTGTTGTAGAAAAGGACGGAATATATTTTCTTGAGCTTTTTCATGGAAAAACAATAGCCTTTAAGGATATGGCGCTTTCAATACTCCCTTATCTTATGAAAACATCAGCAAAGAAGAATAACATACAAAAGGAAATTGTTATTCTTACAGCTACATCAGGAGATACGGGCAAGGCTGCTCTTGAGGGATTCGCAGATGTTGAAGGAACAAGAATTATAGTATTTTATCCTGACGGAGGGGTAAGCCCTGTACAGAAACGCCAGATGGTTACGCAGAAGGGCAAAAACATATGCGTTGCCGCTATAACAGGAAATTTTGATGACGCTCAGAGCGCAGTTAAATCAATATTTACAGATGAGCAGATGGTAAAGGAGCTTGATGAAAATGGCTTCATGTTTTCATCTGCCAATTCCATAAATATTGGACGTCTTATACCGCAGGTAGCTTATTACTGGTACGCATATTGCCAGCTTGTCAAAAATGGCAGCATTAAGGCAGGGGATAAGATTAATTTCACAGTGCCTACCGGAAACTTTGGAAATATTCTTGCCGGTTATTTTGCGAAAAAGATGGGACTTCCGGTTAACAGATTTATTTGTGCGTCAAACAGCAACAAGGTGCTTTATGATTTCTTCCGTACAGGTACATATGACAGTAACCGCGAGTTTATCCTTACAGTAAGCCCTTCAATGGATATATTGATTTCCAGCAACTTGGAAAGGCTCGTTTGTATGCTTACATCACAGGAAGATACAGCAAAATTCATGAAGTCTTTATCTGAAAAAGGTAGATACAGCATGACTGTAAAAGCTGACGATATAATCGGAGAATATGCTGATGAGGAGGAGACATTTACAGCTATCAGAACAATGTATGCTAATGCAGATTATGTGCTTGATACGCATACCGCGGTTGCTTATGCTGCCTATGATAAATATGTCAAGGAAAGCGGCGATGATACTCCTACAATAATAGTATCAACTGCCAGCCCTTATAAATTTGCGAAAGATGTATGTACTGCTATTGATGAAAAATATAAACAGTGCGATGCATTTGAGCTAATGGGAGAGCTTGAGAAGATTAGCGGAGTAAAAATTCCAGAACCTGTTAAGGATATTGATAAAAGAGAAGTGCTTCATAATAACCTTTGTGAGCGCCAGAATATAAAAGATTTTGTAAAAGAACAGCTTATATAAAAAAGACGGGGTATTATACCCCGTCTTTTTTATTGACATATATAGAACATCGATATATACTTATATATAGATAATCTATATATAGGAGGAATATATATGTCTGTTGATAAGGGTCTGATTACTGGAAGCACATCTACTTTATTGCTTAAGCTTCTTGAAGAAGAGGATATGTATGGATATCAGATGATAGAAGCGCTGGCAAGAAAATCTGACGAAACTTTCAATCTTAAAGCAGGAACTCTTTATCCCATTTTACATGGATTAGAAAAAGAAGGCTGCATAGAATCTTATGATGATACTGCTGGCGGAGGCAGAATACGTAAATATTATCATATAACGCCAAAGGGCAAAAAACTTCTTGAAGAAAAGAAAAAGGAATGGCACAGCTATGCCTCGGCCGTTAATAAGGTTTTGAACGGAGGTGTTAGCTTTGCAAACTGATAAAATAAAAGAGTATTCCCAAATTGTTTGTGAACAGATTAGATGGAAAAAGGCAAGGGCAAGCGTTGCAAATGAAATTGAAAATCACATTAGCGATCAAAGAGACGCCTATATAGAATTTGGCATGGATGAAAGCCTGGCAGTAGATAAGGCTCTGGAACAAATGGGCGACCCAGTAGCAGTAGGTGAACGTCTGGATATTACACATAAACCTGAACCACAGTATAAAATGCTGATGATAACATTTATGATATTTATATTTGGATTGTTTATAAGAAATATCAGCGGTGATGCTTCCTTGTTTGCTATGGAAACTCTGCTGCCTGTAATTATATCTTTCTCAGTGTTTTTGGCTGCGTACTTTTTGGACGTTACTTTTCTGGGAAAGTATTCGATACATATATACGCAGCAGCAGTCTTGTCAGGCATAATAGCATGCTTTTGTATGCCGAGAGTTAATATGTCACATGTATTTTTCAGCATTAATATTACTATGCTGTTCATTTTGATATATCCTATTATATTCGCTGCATTTGTGTATTCAATGCGAGGAAGAGGATATGACGGACTTTTGTTATGCGGAGTCGGCTATATAATTTTAGCGATGATTCTTTTTAAACTTGTGTCTATGTCCGGGCTTATATTGCTGACAATTTCAGCGCTGACGGTTTTAACTGCGGCAATTAAAAAAGGCTGCTTTGAAATAGATAAGAGAAAGGGATATGCCATAATATGCTTTGTCACAATAATATCGTTTACTGCAGCGTTAATATATATATTAAGCAGCCCTTATTATATAGAGAGAATCAGTGCTATAATAACCCCTGAAACCAATCTGGATGGGGCTGGATACATTAATTTAATGGTTAGAAGAATTGTAGCCGGCGCAAAATTTATTGGCTTTGGGGCAACGGCTGACGCTTTTATAGCTGCTTCAGCACTTCCGGAATTTAATTCTGATTATATGGTTACATATATTATTCAAAAGTTAGGGTGGATTGGATTTCTAATTATATTGGCTGTATTTACTGCTTTCATAATAATAGGCTTTAAAAAGGCGCTTAAGCAGAGAGGGATTTTCTGCATGCTTATCGCTTTAACGATTATGGTTGTATTCACATTTCAGGCAGTTACATATGTGTCAGCAAACCTTGGATTTAGGGCGTTTTCAGCAATTTCACTGCCTCTAATGTCAGAGGGAAATACAGCGCTTATTATAAATATGCTGCTAATAGGATTTATGCTGTCAATATTTAGAACAGGCAGTGAGCTTAAAGACATAAATAAAACCTATAAAAGGCGTATCAGATTTGGAGATGGAAAAATAATAATAAGCCTTAAATAAAAAAAGACGGACATTTGTCCGCCTTTTTTAATGCTCCAAATTTATTCTTTATTGTTTGACACCGTTCTGTTTTTGGGTTATCTTAATAAGATGGAGAACAGTTTTGTAACAAATGGAGGGCAGATTATGGGGGAACAATTTAATATTTTATTAAATCAAATGGTAGTCTTTTTTACACTAATAGCGATTGGCTTTGCCGCGCAGCGTGCAAAATTACTGACTGACAGTACAATTGACGCACTGTCTTCTCTGGTAGTAAAGCTGATTTTGCCGTTTATGATTTGTACAACAGTTGTAAACGGAGCTACAATTCAGGGTGTGTTTCAAAAGGTGCCTTTTTTTCTATGTTCATTTTTAATGATAGGAATACTGCTGATAATTGCCTTTATAAGCAGTAAGCTGATGAGGCTCAAACCTCCAACAAGCTATATAAATATGGCAGTTGTGGGGTTCCCAAATACCGGATTTATAGGATATCCTCTGCTTATAGCGATGTTTCCTGAGACTGGCGCACTTGCTGTAGCGGTATATGTTATAGTAGACCAAATTACTTTTTGGACTATTGTGCCAGTGCTTACGAAGCCGGAGATTTCTGCAAAGGATATAAGCCTTAAGAAGCTAATAAATCCACCGGTTATATCTTTAATTATAGGTCTTATTCTTATTTCTTTTAATATTCATCCGACAAATACAGTTTGGAATACATTTACATCTGTGGGCTCAACATGTAAGTTTTTTGCGCTTATATACATAGGAGCCGATATAGGCAGAAAGGGCTTTAAATCTATTGTCAAACGTCCGAAGGTATTTCTTACAATACCAATTAAGCTTATAATCGCGCCAATAATAGTATTTTTCGTACTTAAGACGCTGGGCGTTCTTACACCGGAAGAGGTTATCATGATTACAACATTATCAATGCTTCCTTCGATGGTTGTTGTTTGTATGCTGGCCGCTCAAAATAAGTCGGATGACGATTATGCAACAGCGGGGCTTATTGTAACAACACTTTGCAGTATGGTAACAATGCCGCTGGTTATGCGTTTTGTTACACAGTTTATTTAAGCGGGTATTTACATCATCGTGCTAAAGCGTTATAATATAAAAAATCAATTTATGGAGGTTGGCAAATGATTAAATTATATGACAGCGGTGTTTATCTTTTAGACGGAAAGACTATCATTGAGGATAACATAAATGCTGAAAAGGAAATTGCCTCGGCAAAGGGCGCAAATGTAACAAAGGACGAGTGCGCTAAAAATACAATGGCTTACGGTATTTTAAATAAACACAATACCTCCGGGACTATGGATAAGCTGAAAATAAGATTTGACGCTATGGCGTCTCATGATATTACATATGTTGGTATTGTACAGACAGCCCGTGCCAGCGGACTTGAAAAATTCCCTATGCCGTATGTTCTTACAAACTGCCATAACAGCTTATGTGCCGTTGGCGGAACAATCAACGAGGACGATCATCTATTTGGACTTTCATGCGCGAAAAAATACGGCGGAATATATGTTCCTGCGCATCAGGCAGTAATTCATCAGTATATGCGTGAAATGATGTCGGGAGTTGGAAAGATGATTTTAGGCTCAGACAGCCATACACGTTACGGTGCTTTAGGAACAATGGCAATGGGTGAAGGCGGTCCTGAGCTTGTAAAGCAGCTTTTAAATAAAACCTATGATATAGACAGACCCCAGGTTATTGCCGTTTACCTTACAGGCAAGCCGGCAGACGGAGTCGGCCCTCAGGACGTGGCGCTTGCAATAATCGGCGCTGTATTTGACAATGGATATGTTAAAAACAAGGTAATGGAATTTATCGGAGACGGAATAGCCAATCTTTCTGTTGATTACAGAAACGGAATAGACGTTATGACGACCGAAACAACATGCCTTTCATCAGTATGGAAAACTGACGGCAAGGTAAAAGAATGGTACGATATTCATGGAAGAAGCGGAGACTATAAGGAACAGAACCCAGGCGATATAGCGTATTACGACGGTATGATTTATGTCGACCTGTCAAAGATTAAGCCTATGATAGCTATGCCGTTCCATCCCAGCAATATTTATACTATTGATGAGCTTAACGCCAACCTTTTTGATATTCTGGACGAGGTTGAAAAAACAGGTGCAAAACAGCTTGATAATGATACAATCAAATTTTCTCTTAAAGACAAGGTTAAAAACGGCAGGCTGATAGTCGAACAGGGCGTTATTGCTGGCTGTGCAGGAGGAACTTACGAGAATATCTGTGACGCGGGAGATATAATAAAAGGCAAGTCAATCGGAGACGGGGAATTTGCGCTCAGCGTGTATCCTTCGAGCCAGCCGGTATTCCTTTCTCTTGTTGAAAACGGTAAGATTGCTGATATTATGATGTCAGGCGCAACGGTGCGTTCAGCGTTCTGCGGACCCTGCTTCGGTGCGGGAGACGTCCCTGCAAACAACTGCCTGAGTATCAGACATTCCACACGTAATTTCCCGAACCGTGAGGGATCGAAAATTACAAGCGGACAAATTGCTTCGGTTGCGCTTATGGACGCGCGTTCAATTGCGGCTACAGCCATCAATAAGGGAGCTATAACTGCCGCTACTGATTTAGATGTAAACTATACTAAACCCAAATACTTCTTTAACGGCGATGTCTATAAAAACAGATGCTATGACGGATACGGCAAGGCAGACAGCTCTGTTGAACTCAGATTTGGACCCAATATCACTGACTGGCCGGCAATGAGCTCGCTTACAGACGATATACTTCTTAAGGTAGTTTCGCTCATAACAGACCCGGTTACTACAACGGACGAGCTGATACCTTCGGGAGAGACTTCTTCATACCGTTCAAATCCGCTTAAGCTTGCTGAGTTTGCCCTCTCAAGAAAGGACCCTGCTTATGTTGGCAAGGCTAAGGAAGTGCAGAAGGCTGAAAAGGCAAGACTTCAGGGCGAGGACCCCATTGAGGCGTTTGGAGAAATTAAGCCAGTAAGCGAAGCGATAAAAGCAAAGTTTGCTGATTTTGATATCAATAAGACAGGAATAGGAAGCACAATTTACGCTGTTAAGCCCGGGGACGGTTCCGCAAGGGAACAGGCCGCAAGCTGTCAGAAGGTTCTCGGAGGATGGGCAAATATTGCAAGGGAATACGCAACAAAGAGATACCGCTCAAATCTTATAAACTGGGGTATGCTTCCCTTTATCTTCGAGGATAATACGCCTTTTGAAAATGGAGACTATATTTTTGTACCGGAGATAAAAAAGGCTGTAGAGGAAAAGAAAAATGAGATTCAGGCCTATATTGTAAAGGGAGATGGACTTGTTCCGTTTACTCTTAAAATGGGTGATATTACTGATGATGAAAGAAAGATTATTCTAGCTGGATGTCTCATAAACTTCTACGCGGAAAAATAAATAAGCTTTAAAAAACCCGGCAGCAATGCCGGGTTTAAATTTGTTTTAAACTAATTTTTTGCATCAAAATTCGTTGACAATTTTTAAAGAAATTTGTAAAATGATTTTCGCAGAGAAGCTCATTGATATGTATATGCAATGTATATCCGATTAATATTGCCGTTAGAAAATCTGTCTTAAGATAATATATTGGATAAATTATTTGCTGAATTATAATGAAATCACTAAAAATTTTTATCTGGTTTAATTATCAAAATTAGGGGGATAAATTCCTATTAAAAATAAATGAATGAATTTATATTCACTTTTTGACAAAAAGGGACTTTATGTATACAACAATTTAATCCATATATGTAATAAACTTTAAATTGCTTGGCGCATATAAATTTTTAATGCTAATTTCGAGAAAATTGGTTTGATTTAGGTAAATTTTGTGGTATACTATCCCGGAGAATAAAATAGGATTTGGTGAAGATAATGATTTTTGTATTCGATACAAATGAAGACAGTGAACTCTTTTATTATTACTATAATAAATATTACAGGCTGATGTATAAATATGCGTATAATATTGTTAAAGACATCGACGATACCGAGGACGCACTTCAAGATGCTTGGGCTGGAATTTCCGAATGTATGCCAAAGATCAGAGAACTTGAAGAAAGGCTTGTTGTTTATTATTTAGTAATATCAGCAAAGCACAGTGCCATTGATATTTATAACAAACGGAAGAAGCAGGAGATACTTGTAGACAGCAAGGCGGTTAATAATTTCAGAGATTATTATGGAAACAGATTTGTAGATGAAATAACCAGTGATGTCTTTGAGACATTAAGAGGTATGAAACCAGAATATGAAGATGCGATTAATCTAAAGTATATTCTTAAATTTACTTTCAAAGAGATTGCACTGCTGAGAGGCATAACCGAAACAAACGCTTCAACCAGAGTTTACAGAGCAAGAGATAAATTCAAGAAAAGTCTTGCTGAAATGAGGAGTAAGTCTAATGGACAAAAATAATATAAATGATGACCTAATGAACGATGAATACATAGATAAATTATTAGAAGAAACCCTTACGAATTTCGCTCTTGAAGAGGGCGAAAGATTAATGAAGGAAGCGGAAGAGCTTGAAGGCTTTGACCCTCCCGAATTTTCAGATGATTATAAAAGACATATCAATAAGCTTATGGGCAGGAACTATTACAAAATCAAAAAACACCGCAGGCCTGCCATATTAAAATTTGCGACTGTAATAGCGCTTTGTTTCGTTGTATCAATGCCTATCGCCTATAGCGCTAATGCTGATTTCAGACTGTTCTTTAACAGGTTGTTTAAGGACTTCGGAACTCATTATGACGTAACACAGACTGTAACAGACCAGGATTATGATTTTTCTGCTATACCTGATAGTTGGGAATATTTCTATATACCTGAGTATATACCAGAAGGTCATAAGGTAGATAGCATAATTTCTAACAAATATTACATTGAAATAATATATAAATCTGAAAACGACAAAATTACTTTTAAACAGTTTGATGAAAAGAAATTAATTAAAAGCTTGGATAGTGAACATGCAGATTCTGAAAAAGTTGAAATTAATAATTATGAAGGATATGTAGTAGATAGTAATTTAGCTAAGGTTTTAACTTGGAATAATAACTCTAATTCATTTAAAATTTCAGTTAGTGATGGAACAATAGATACTAAAGAACTTATTAAAATGGCAGAAAGCATGGAAATTATCAGTAAATAAATATTGTGTGCAATATATTGTATTTTATTAGTTTATATAAAAGTGGTCAGTAAAAAACGAAAGGGTAGGTATTATATGAAAAAGAAACTTACGGTGCTTCTTTTAGCAGCTATGATGGCATTTGGCGGGGTTGTAACAGCATATGCAGAGCCTGAAACAACTACAAGGGAAGAAGAGGAAATATCACCTGCGTATGCAGATATAGTTGCAATTCTCTACGGTTTTAAAATTTATAGTGATGGAGAGGCATACTATACAGCTGATGTTACTACTGACAGTTCAACAAAGATAAAATGTTATATGGAATTACAGTATAGTGGTCCAAATGGCTGGGAAAAGGTTAAGGGTGCAACATATACAAGATATGAGTCATCATATGACTTTACAAGTTCTTGTTATGTTGACGAAACTGGTGATTACAGAGTATATTATGAGATAACAGCTTATTACGGAAACGGAAAATCAGAGACAGCAACAAAATACAAATACGATACATATTAATAAGACATCTATTACAAAAGATAAAAAGCCTCACGAATTAACAGCGGGACTGTCCGATACAGTCCCGCTGATTTTTTTATTTGCATATTATTAGCATATCAAAAGCCTCCGCAATCGCGGAGGCTTATTTTTTAATATCCTATATTCGGCACACCCAGATAAGGTTCAGGGCTTGTATGTGAACCGTTCACGCGCACCTCAAAATGGCAGTGGTTGCCGGTTGAGTTTCCTGTGCTTCCGATTTTGGCTACCTGCTGTCCTCTCGTTACAGTATCACCCTTGGAAACAGTAAGGCTTGAGTTATGACCGTACAGCGTTACAAGTCCGCCGCCGTGGTTAATCATTACAGTGTTACCGTAACCGCTCATCCATCCGGCATAGATTACCGTACCTGCCTCAGCCGCAACAACTGCTGAACCGTAGGATGCCGGTATGTCATAGCCTGTGTGGAACTCACTTCCGTTTCCAATAGGCCTGTCACGTGTAACATAACCGCTTGAAAGGCTTGAACTGGAAGGAGCCCTTGAAGGTACCGGCCAGTTAAGCTGTCCGCCTGTGTATACAAACGAAGACTTGGAAGAGGACTGCTCAGCAAGAAGCTGATTAATTAATCTTGACGCTTCCTGACTGGCTTTCTCGTTGCTTGATATAAGCTGATTATACTTTGCCTCGTCCTGAGCATAGGACGCTATCAGATTTTCCTTTTCCTTAACTATGGCGTTAAGGCTGTCCATTTTTTCCTGAGCAACGCCTAAAAGGTATTCGCTCTGTTCCTTTTCCTCTTTAATACGCTCAGTTGTTTCTTTAATTTCATTTTGTGTTTCAGTAAGCTGCGTAAGCATATTATTGTCATAGGACATAATGTCCTCAATATACTGCATACGCCTTATCATGTCTGAAAAGCTGTCAGAACCTAAAAGTATATCCAGGTAGCTGAGCTGGCTGTTTTCATAAAAAAATACCATTCTGCCAGAGAATGTCTCGAACTGCTGTTCACGCCTCTTTGTGGCCTCCTCAAGAGCCTTTTGCGATGCCTCTAGCCTTGCGGTAACGTCGTCAAGGTCGGACTGGGCCTCATCAAGCTCACGCTGAGCGGCGTTTACTACATCGTCCATTGCGCGTATTTCAGCTTCAACATCAGCCTGCTTCTTCCTTGCTTCCTCCAGGGCCTTCTGCGCGTTCTGCGTTTGCTTTGAAAGCTCGCTTCGCTCATTCTGCAGTTCTGTAAGAGTTTTAGCCTCCGCCTCCATATAGGGAAGGGAAGTGACGCTTACCGCTGCCATAACGGCCAGGGCGGTAATATATTTTAAATGTTTTTTCATTCCATCACCCTTATTTACATAATTCCATGTGACATTATACTACACAGTTCGATAAAATGCAAGAAAACATGATAAAATAGGGCTTTGTGTGAATATTATTGACAGTTAAACCAGTAAAATGGAAATTGATATAATTTTGTAAAAACATAACGGCAGTGCATACACACCGCCGCCATGTAGGAAGAAAAAAGGATATTGAATGAAGAAATTTTATAAATCTTTGTTCATAAGACTGCCGTACATCCACGGCCTTCTGTCTTTAAGCATTGGATATGCCGCTCTGCCAAGCCTAAGGTCTGCGGCCTTAAGCGTTCCTATTACCAAATCCTCGCTGTCAAGCTGGCTTTCAGCTAAAATATCCCCAAAGTTATTGATGATCTTACTGTGTCCGGCTCGCTGCCAAAGACCTGTGCTTCCGCCCATATCGTGCTTTCCGCCGGCTGTGCAGGCGACAAAGCATACCTGATTTTCAAGGGCGCGTATTCTTGGCGCCGTATTAAAAAGATACTGCTTTTCCTCTCCAATTCCAACGCCGCCGCCTTTGCCCTCGGCCGTTTCCTTTGCATCTCTTACAGCTACAAATCCAATGAATACACATATTTCAGCACCTTTAACGGCCACCATTCTGGCAGGCTCAGGGAAAAACAGCTCATAGCATATAATAATGCCGATTTTTCCAATTGCTGTGTTAAAAACCTGCGGCTCTGTGCCCTGCAGGAAATAGTCCTTTTCGATAAGCGGAAGATGTATCTTTCTTTCAACTCCGATGAACCCCTCAGGCCCTACAAGCACTGCCGAATTATACGGAACCATTGTGGCGGCAGTTCGTTCGGCTATACCGAATATTACATAACAGCCGACCTCGCGTGCGGCGGCAATAATTCTGTCTGTAGCAGGGCCGGGAACCGTCTCAGCGCCGTAATCCCAGTAGTCACGGCGGTTTTCAGGATTGCTTTCCCTGATATAGCCGCTTATTGACAGCTCGGGAAAAACCACGAGGTCAGGCTTTTCATCTTTAAGGGACAATATTTTATCAACATGATACTGAATGTTTTTTTCTTTGTCATATACGCCGTAGGTTTCGGCTTGTACGCATACAACCTTTAAATTTTCTTTCATATTTTCGGCCTCCCTGTTATTTTACTAAAACGGTGGAAAGTATCGGGACAAAGGTAAGAACCATCAGGATTACCACAGACGCTATAATAAATGGTATCGCTTTAGGTATAATCTCGGTGAATTTGCATTTTGCAATATCTGCCGCAACATAAAGATTGGGCCCCACAGGAGGGGTAACCTGTCCAATTGAAAGGTTAACTACCGTTACGACTCCTAGATGGAGCAGGTCAATACCAAGTGCCTGCGCAATCGGTACGATAATAGGAAGAAGTATATACATTGCAGACACTCCGTCCATAAGACAGCCGGCAATAAGGAATACAATATTTATTATGAACAGCATTACATATTTATTATCTGTGAGCCTGAGAGCCATATTTGTCAGATTAGCTACTATTCCCTGATGGGCCAGAACATACGAGAATACGCCGGCGCAGGAAACAATAAGCATTATAACGCCGGTTGTTGCCACTGTTCTTTTAAGAGTTCTTATAAACTGTTCCAGCTTCATTTCCTTATATATGAATACTCCGACAAAAATACTGTAGACGGAAGCAACGGCTGCGGCCTCGGTCGCAGTAAAAATGCCTCCGTAAATGCCTCCAAGCACTATAACCGGGCTTAGTATGCCCCAAAACGCGCCCATAAGAGCCTTAAGCTTTTCTTTTCTGCTGAATTTTTGCTCACTGCCTCTCCAATTGTTTTTCTTGGAGTATATAAATACGATTACGCAGAGTGACAGTGCAACCAGTATGCCTGGAATAATACCTGATATAAACAGGTCACCTATTGATACCCCTGTAATCATGCCGTATACAACAAAGGAGATACTGGGCGGAATAATTGTTCCAAGGGAACCTGAAATCGCTGACAGCGCGCCTGAGAAGGATTTATCGTATCCTTCAGCTATCATTGCCGGTATAAGAATTGAGCCTACCGCCGCAACAGTTGCCGTACCTGAACCTGATATTGCTGCAAAGAAAAGAGCCACAATAATCATTACATAGCCAAGCCCGCCGTATACGGGGCCAATAAACATTTTCGCCACATTTATAAGTCTTTTGGAAATTCCGCCTTCGTCCATTGCCGTGCCTGCCAGTACGAATAACGGAATGGTAAGCAGTGTAAACTTTTCAACTGTCGACTGTAATATAGACGGGATTGATGTAATGGGAAATCCGGCAAACAGCAGTGTAAACGCACTTGAAAGGCCAAGGGCAATTGCGATTGGAACATTAATAACGATTAACACTGCCAGTGATACGAATAAAACAACTGTACTTGTCATTCACTGTCACCGCCTTTTTCCATCTTCCTTTTCTTAATGTAGTATTGTATATATCTGATAACACAGAGTACGCCCGAAACCGGTATTATCAGACCAATAATCCATGACGGCATAAGCAGAACAGAGCTTTTAAGCCCAAGATTTATTTTGCTTTGTACCATTATTGCGCCATATACAATCATAATTGCAAAGAAAAGCATACAGAGTATATTTCTTATCCAGTCAAGTATAAGCCTTGTCTTGCCGGAGGTTTTATCAACCAGATATGAAAAGCCTATATGTCCGTCGTCTTTAAATACATTAGCCGCGGCAAACATGGAAACAAGCACAAATGACGATGTCACTATTTCATAAGACCATGCTGCGTCAAGGCCTGCCACAAAACGGGCGATAGCGTTAATAAATACAATTACCATCATTAAAAGTACAAATATTGAGGCAATATTGCTTTCTATATCCAATATAAAGTTAATAATTTTATTATGCTTTTTCATTATTTTCACCTGCCTTTTGCGGGAGAAAGAGGGCGGTTAAGCCCTCTCATTTATATAGGTTACTTCTTGCCTGCGTACTCCATAAATTTATCTACAACATCAGCGCCGATAACGTCTCTGTAGTTGTCATAGATTTTGTTTGCCTTCTCACGGAATGGCGCAAGCTGCTCTTCTGTAAGACGTGTAATTGTTACGCCGTCCTCGGCAAGGGATTTTTCAAGATCGGAATCCTGCTCAAGCACGAGCTCTTTATAGTATTGTGCCGCCTCGTGTGCGCTTTCGCTGAGTATTGCTTGATCCTCGGGACTAAAGCTGCTGAATTTATCGTCATTCATGAACCATATAGTTGTGTCGTAAACCATGTCATAAATCGTAACATATTTCTGTACTTCATTAAGTGCCGCTGAAGCATAGGTTGTAAGGGGATTTTCCTGTCCGTCAATGGTTCCCTGCTGTGAAGCCGTATAAACTTCTGAGAAGTCCATGGCCACTGGGCTGGCTCCAAGCTCTTTGAACATATCAATAAACATATTTACGGCAGGAACGCGGATAACAAGGTTTTTCATATCGTCAAGAGTAGCAACCTCATGTTTGGAGTTTGAAAGCTGTCTCGCGCCAGCATATGCGATTGAGAGAACCTTCATATTGTTATCCTCAGACCATGAGCTTACTTCGTCTGTAAGGCCACTGTCCAGAGCATTTTGAAGAGTATCTACGTCGTCAAAGAGCCATGGAAGCCAAAATGCATAGTACCTGCTGTCAAAGTTAGCGGCTGTAACCGGTGATGAGCCGTGAATATCAATGTCCCCGGAAATAAGCATTTCAAATGCCTTTACAAGGTCTCCGCCTGAAAGACCGCAGTTTGGATAAAGCTCAATATTGATTCTGCCGTCAGTCTTTTCAGCTACTATTTCTTTGAATTTTTGGGCTGCTACGTCACAGGGAGAGCCAGCGGTAAGTGAATAGCTCATTCTGAGAGTAACAGGGTCAGTTGACGATGTCTGAGTGTTTGAACTGGTATTGCCGCATCCGGCCAGAACAAGCGATGTGGTTAAGAGTACGCTTATAAGTTTGCTAAATTTTTTCATGGCTTTTCCTCCTTGCAGTTAGATATCAATAGTGATGTTCATTAATGGCATATGCTGCTGTGCTCCGTATACATCGGTATCGCAGCTGCTTCCAGAAGATATTTTTCTCGGAATAGTAACTTTAATACCGTTAGCCTGGTCAAAATAAAATATTTTTACCGTTCCTGGAGCTACCTTATACATTTCGGCAATACTTTCTTCATCAAGCACGTTGGAACTCTTTACCTTTTCATAAGTTTCCTTGTCGTCAAATAAGAAGTCAACTGTCAGTGTATAGGGGCCGGCATTTTTGCTTCTTAAAATACTTGCAACGTCAGATAATTTTTTCTGCATTTGTCACACCTCCATCATTTCTATAGGAAACAGCTCATTAGGATCATCTACATCTACCAGATGGTATATGCCGAATTTATAAACCGCTCCCATCGGTATATCGGAGGGAGAGAAGGGAATGGCAATATTTCCTCCCGTTGTACGTCTTTCAGGGTACGGATAATGAAGAAGGAAAGACCTCGTTATTGCGCAAATGGCATTAGCTGTTTTTTGGTCTTTCGCAATAACCTCAACTACAACGCCAAGCTCATGAGCTGTACAGGGAAGATACTCAAGCTCTCCCATAACAGCGTTTTTGCCATATACTCTGAAACGGAGCGAGTAACCGACGTCATCGCCTTTTCCCATTGTGTTCTCTGTATTTTGGGTTACCCCCTTTATTACATCATCAATATGCTTAATCATGTAAGGGTCACGTATTCCAGCTATTGATATTGTTCTGTAGCCCTCAAGGACAGCGCCTTCAAGCTTTATCGTCCATTTTTTATCAGCCGGCTCAAATCTTGTTCCCTCAACCCTGACCTTTTTACTATTATTCTCATATTGCTCAAAATGGCAGTCAGTGCAGATTACAGCTCCGTCCGGCTCATAGAATACAGAAGGGTGCCCCTGTTCGTAGAGGGTATGTGCGGCAACTGATACCGGAGATACATTTCTGTCCTTGTTAACAGATTCAAGTATAAAATCGTTTTCTCTTATAGTAGCAAACATTCCATCTGCGCCTTCGCCTGGAGTACAGCAGTAGGCGCCGCATTCCATTACCTTGGCTGCGTGGAAGGAAAGGGCAGGACTAAAACCTTTTTTTATAGGAAGGCACGCATAAATTGCGGTGTCACATGCTCTTCCTGCGACTATCACGTCAGCGCCCATATCCAGTGCTTTGATGAAAGGGGTTACGCCCATTTGACCTACTACACGTACCGAATTATCAATAATATCCTCAGTAAGGGGAGGAACGCTGTCGCTTAAGGGATGAATTTTTCCCTCCTTAAGTTTTTTCTTGATATATTCTTTGGAAACCTCACTATGTATTACAGCCATTTTAAAGTGAAGATTTTTTTCTTCCGCAATTTCCTTTACAACCCTTACCTCGCGTGCTATATGCGGATCCCCGCCTGATGTTCCGGCGGAACCGATTATAAACGGGATTTTCCTTTTTACAGCGTCAGGAAGAGCATATTCCATATCGCGTTTAACTGCTTTTTCATCGGTTAGGGATGTGCCACTGCCCAAAAAAGCGGGACCGCCGTCACTGGAGCCTGCATCGACGCCTATTATATCAGGATTTTTGGATATACCGGCTTTATATGAATCTTCGGGGAACCCATAGCCGAGCTGCCCGTTTAAAGCAAAAATTTTAATCTCTTTCATATTCATTACCTCTTTTTCTCACATTTCATACTTAGTAAGCCTACTGTAATTTTTAGGATTTCTGTCCAACAGGAGAGGATAAACAGAACGTCCAGACATTAAATCAGCATTTGTAAGTTCTCCAAAAATAACGTCTTCTTCGCCGTACTTTGCCTGTGCCAGTATAACACCATAATTATTTACTATTTTAGCAAGGCCCATAGGGCTCCATGTTCCAAGTTTAGGTCCCATGTAATGTGTTCCAACTCTGTCTCCGCCTACATAATGAACCTGGTTTTCAATTGCACGGCATACGCCGGCAGTATCAAAAAACCTGCGTTTGTCTTCACTTACTCCAACGCCTCCGCGCTCACCGCCGCCCATTGCGGCCGCGATGTGAATAATAATTTCCGCACCCTTTAAAGCCAAAATTCTTGCTGTTTCCGGGAAAAATAAATCATAGCAAATCATCATGCCGATTTTGCCTAGCTTTGTATCAAATACATTTGATTCCTCTCCTAAAAGGAAATAATCTTTTTCAATGGAGGCTAAATGCATTTTTCTGCTGGAACCAACAAAGCCTTCAGGCCCAACAAGAGCGATAGAGTTATATAGAAGCCCTGGGATATTTGATTTTTCTGCTATACCAAAGGCAACATAACAGTTATACTCCTTAGCCAATGCTGAAACTCTGTCAGTAGTAGGTCCGGGAAGCGTTTCAGCGGCCTCCCAATAACGAATTTCAAAATCGTAATCCTTTTCACGAACATAACCTTGTATAACCAGCTCAGGAAATACAATTAGGTCATTATCGCTGCCGAACTTTTTTATGTTGTCAAGGACATGACATAGATTTTGCTCTTTTTCCTCAAGTCCGCCGGTCGAACCTTGTACAACAACAGTCTTTACAACATCTTTCATTTGCATTACCTCCTTTTTAGACTTGCTTTTTTATAAGAAATAATATATTATATATTGTATACAATATATAATGTTTAATTAATTATAGATTATATAATGATAAAATACTATTGATTTAATAGACGAAAGATTGTATTTATTTTTGAACATAATTCACAATACTTATATTTTATTTTATATGGTATAATGATTTCAGAATTTGGAATAATTTAGGTAAATATGAGTTTATAGAAAATAAAACAGATAAAGGATGATTACATATGCAGCTTGATATAATGCCTAACCATATTGAGCACACCTCAATAACAGAAAAAGTGGCAAACTGGCTTAGAATTTCAATAGTAAACGGGGATTTGATTCCAGGTACAAAGCTGACTGAGCATAAGGTAAGCAAAATGCTTAATGTAAGCAGTACACCTGTCAGGGAGGCATTCAGAACGCTTGAGGCTGAAAATTTACTTGTTCATAACCCATACTCAGGAGTAACGGTTGCGGAAATAACACCAAAATATTTAGTTGATATTTGTGAGATGAGAAAAATGCTTGACTTATGCAGTGTTGATTTAGTTATGGCGAACGCCTGTGAAGAAGATATACAAAAGTTAAGCTGCATAATTGACAGTCTAAAGGAACTTAATCCTAAAAATATACATATGGGAAATATAGAAGAGTCTGAAAAATTTATTAAAATTGAGTCGAACTTTCATATCGCTGTATCTCATATAACATGCAATATTGAACTTGAAAATATAATGAGAAATCTTTTGAAAAAAGCTCATATTTTTCGGCTTATGTTAGTCAGCACATTTTCTGATACAGACCATATGGAGCAGACTATAAACGAGTTGAATGATATACTGATTTCTATAAAAAAAAGAAATAAAAAAGCTTTTATTGCTGCCGTAACTAAACACTATGAGAGGGCACGAAACGATAATATGGAGCTTCTTAAAGTTTTAGACTGGGAAAAATAATAAAATAACTAATAAAAAAGGATACAGGAGTATCCTTTTTTTAATAAAATATAAATTATAAACTATAATAATATATTAACCTTTTTTAATAGTAAAATCATTTTAAAAGCAGAGGCTTTATGATATAATTGCATTTTGAACAGAAAGAGTTATTGGAGGTAAAACTATGGCACTAAGAAAGATAAGGACTGGAAATGACACAGCCCTTAGAAAGATATGCAAACCTGTTAAGGAAATAAATGAATCAATACTAACACTTTTAAGCGATATGGCAGATACGATGTATGAAGCTGACGGCGTTGGACTTGCAGCACCTCAGGTTGGGGTCATACGTAGGGTTGTTGTTATAGATATCGGGGAAGGACTAGTTGAATTAATCAACCCTGAAATTCTTGAAACAAGAGGTACAAAACGTGACAGCGAAGGGTGCTTAAGTATACCTGGCGCTACAGCTGAGGTTATAAGGCCTGCCTATGTAAAGGTTAAGGCACAAAACAGAAACGGGGATGAGATAATAGTAGAAGGTGAGGACCTTATGGCAAGGGCACTTTGCCATGAGATAGACCATCTTGACGGAATACTTTATGTTGATAAGGCAATTGGTGACATTAAATACTGATAAAGGAGAGCGCATTTATGAAAGTTGTATTCATGGGCACACCGGAATTTGCAGTACCAACACTTGAGGCACTCGTTGAAAATCATGACGTTGCCGCCGTAATAACTCAGCCGGACAAGCCAAAGGGAAGAGGCAAAAAAATGATTTATCCGGTTGTAAAGGAAAAGGCTATTGAGCATAATATTACAGTATATCAGCCGCTTAAAGTTAAAGATAAAGAATTTGTAGATATTATTAGGTCATATGAACCGGATGTTATAGTTGTTGTTGCATTTGGGCAGATACTGTCAGAGGATATTCTTAATATACCTAAATATGGCTGCATAAATGTGCATGGTTCAATACTTCCTAAATATAGGGGAGCCGCTCCTATACAATGGTCAATTATCAACGGTGAAAAATACGGTGGAGTAACAACTATGTATATGGCTAAAGGGCTTGACAGCGGTGATATGATTTTAAAAGCTGAAGATAAAATTGCTGAAGATGATACCTATGGAACCCTGTATGAGAGGCTTTCACATATTGGAGCGGATTTGCTTATCAAAACCTTGGATTTAATAGAAAAAGGAGAAGTTGTCAGGGTTCAGCAAAATGAAGAGGATTCGACTCTGGCACCGATGATAACAAGAGAAATGGAACATATTGACTGGAATAAAACGTCCGAAAGTATTGTAAACCTTATCAAAGGCCTTAATCCTCAGCCTGTAGCGTATACAATCCATAATGATGAAAAGCTTAAAATATGGTTTGCTGTAAAAGCTGAGGAAGATTACAATGGAACTCCGGGAGAAATAGTTGATGTGCGTAAAAAAGATTTTATTGTAAAAACTAAGGATGGCGCTGTTGTTGTTACGGAAGTACAGGCACAGGGCGGAAAAAGAATGACAGCGGACGCCTATATGAGAGGCCATGCTATTGAAAAGGGCACTGTTTTAATGTAAATTGGAGGTAATGCTTATGCCTATGTTTTTTTATTTCGACTGGACTTATCTGGTCTTGGTTCTTCCGGCTATTATATTGGCAATGGCTGCACAGGGAAAGGTTTCCTCAACCTTTAATAAATATTCCAGAGTTCCAAGCCGCATTGGAATAACCGGTGCTGAGGCGGCAAGACGAATTATGGAGCAAAACGGAATTTATGATGTAAGTATTGAGAGGGTTTCAGGAAATCTTACCGACCATTATGACCCGAGCAAAAAAATATTAAGGCTTTCTGACAGCGTATATTCTAGCAGCTCAATAGCCGCAGTCGGAGTCGCGGCTCATGAGACAGGACACGCAATACAGCATGCAAGAGGTTATGCTCCTCTTTCGCTCAGAAGTCTAATGGTTCCGCTTGCGAATATCGGTTCAAGGCTTTCTATGCCTCTTATACTGCTTGGTCTGATTTTTAGCTTCTCTTCAAGAATGGGAGACTCCTTAATAACACTGGGAATTGTACTCTTCGGGCTTTCAGTTGTTTTTACAGTTATTACGCTTCCTGTTGAGTTTAACGCTTCAAAAAGAGCGATTGCTTGTTTGGGCGACAGCAGGATACTGTATGAAGACGAGATAGAAGGCGCAAAAAAAGTATTAAGCGCCGCCGCTATGACATATGTGGCTTCTACAGCGGTAGCCTTGGCGAACTTCCTAAGGCTGATAGTAGTCTTTGGCGGAAGAAGAAGGGATTGATACAAGGGCGGTTTGTACCGCCCTTGTTTTTTGGAGAAATGATATGATAAATTATGATGAAGTCACAGAAAAAGCAGGCGGAAATATTTTGGATTTTTCAGTAAATATAAATCCTCTTGGAATGCCCGCCACAGTTAGCGGTTTGGAAAAATATCAGAAGCTTAATGAATTTTACCCTGATTCAGACTGCACATTACTCAGGAAGAAGCTTTCGGAAAAATATTCGGTAAAAGCTGAAAATATATTATGCGGTAATGGTGCAGATGATATTATATACAGGCTGCCTATAGCGATATGTCCTAAAAGCGCATTAATAGCTGCCCCTACATATGAGGATTACTCAAAGTCTCTGGCTGTTATTGACTGCGGCATTTCATATTATATATACAAACAGGAGAACGGATATAAATTTGATACGGATATTTACAGCGCAGTAAATTCAGATATAGTTTATATATGCAACCCGAACAATCCAACTGGAGAGCTGATAAAAAAAGAATATATAGATAGACTGGCTGAAGCATGTCAGAAAAAAGGGGCATACCTTATAGTGGATGAAAGCTTCATGGGCTTTATAACAAATGAAAAAGAGTCGGTCAAAAATCTTATATATAAATATAAAAATTTAGTTGTTATTGACGCCTTTACAAAAAGTTATTGCATGCCTGGATTTAGGCTGGGATTTTGTATGTGCTCAGATGGAGCTTTACTTGAAAAGATTAAGGGCTCGGGGCAGAGTTCATCTGTATCTGCATATGCGCAGATAGCAGGAATTATGGCTTTGCAAGACAAAGATTATTTGAATAAAGCTATTGAGTATATAAGCTCAGAGAGAAAATATTTAATAAACGGTCTTAAAAAATCAGGGGTTTTTGTATACAGTTCTGATACAAATTTTATACTTATTAAATCTCCTAATCGCGGATTTAGGGAAATGTTATTAAAAAACGGTATAAAGGCAAGAAACTGTGATGACTTTATTGGCCTCACAGAAGAACATATAAGAATAGCGGTTAAAAAACATACTGATAACGAAAGGCTGCTTGAGATAATAAAACACATAATGAAATAAAAAAACTCCGGTAAAACCGGAGTTTTAGTTTATCAAGATTTCCAAAGACCATGAAGGTTGCAGTATTCATAGGCTGCAACAAACTCATCTCCGTCAGCGATAGCAAATACTGCTTCAGGTGCTTCATTGGGCTTGAGATATTTAATCTGGCTGCCCTGCTTTGTTTCAACAGCAATAAACTGAATGCTGTGCTCCTCAAGCATAGGATGTGTAACAGAACCAACACTGACTGTAACTTTATTTCCGTCCTTCTTAACAACAGGGACATGCTTTTCGGCAGCTGCATCTACAGTTCCGGGAACAAGCTCCTGCATTTTTTCACCGCAGCACATAACAGGGACACCCTTATTATCTACATAGGTAATAATGTTTTTACAATGTGAACACTGGTAAAATTTCATATTTAACATCCTCCTTTGGAAATAGTATAATCAACATGTTAGTTTTTTATTAGTAATTTTCTTTTCTAACTTCAAAATAAGCCTGAGGGTGAGCACATACAGGGCATACGTCAGGAGCCTTCTTGCCAATTACGATATGACCACAGTTACGGCATTCCCACATAGTTTCTTCGCTTTTTTCAAATACCTTCTGCATTTCAACATTGCTTAAAAGCTTTCTGTATCTTTCTTCATGTGTTTTTTCAATTGCAGCCACCATACGGAATTTTGCAGCAAGTGCAGTAAAGCCTTCTTCTTCAGCTACTTTAGCAAATCCATCATACATATCTGTCCACTCATAGTTTTCGCCTTCTGCTGCTGCAAGAAGATTTTCAGCTGTATTGCCAATTCCCTTAAGCTCTTTAAACCACATTTTAGCATGTTCTTTTTCGTTATCTGCAGTCTGCTGGAAAATAGCTGAAATCTGCTCATATCCTTCTTTTTTAGCTACGCTTGCAAAATATGTATATTTGTTTCTTGCCTGGCTTTCACCTGAGAAAGCTTCCATAAGATTCTTTTCTGTTCTTGATCCTTTAAGTTCCATGTTTTCATCCTCCTTGATTATTTGTTCTAATTTATAAAGAATATCATTTACGAATTAATATTAACATATTGGCGAAAATATTTCCAGTGTTTTTTATAATAATTTAATTAAAATAGTGATTAAAAAATTTTTAATGTTTTAAGTTTTATTTGTTACTTTTTATTTTTATCAGTCACATGCAAAAATATAATATAATCTTACAATAATTTTCAATTAGTTGATTAATTCCATAAAATGCGGTAAAATAACTTGATATGTGTAAATATGAAAGAGGTATCAATATGATTATAATAAATCCAAGAGAAGTAGCGGCCGATATCCTTACTGAAATAAATGAGGCCGCTGCATATAATAACACCACCCTTAGAAGGTATCTGCATCAAAATGGGGCTATGCCAAGGCAAGACAGGGCTTTTGTAACAGAGTGTGTTAATGGTACGCTTAGGAACCTTTTATATATCGATTATATTATAAACCTCTTTTCAAAAACAAAGACGGAAAAGATGAAGCCGTTTATACTTTCAGTAATCAGACTTTCTGTTTACCAGATTATTTTTATGGACAGAGTGCCTGATTCAGCGGCCTGCAGTGAGGCTGTTAAGCTTGTTAAAAAAAGAGGGCTTGCGCCTTTGTCAGGATTTGTAAACGGTGTTTTAAGAAACATTTCAAGAAACAAGGAAAATATAAGCCTGCCTGAAACCGGTACGCCGGAATATATTTCAGTCAAATATTCTTATCCTTTATGGCTCATTAAAATGTGGCTGGCAAAGTATGATTACAATACGGTTATTGATTTATGCAGGGAAGGGAACAGAGCTCCTGACGTTTGCCTTGCGGTTAATGCACTTAAGACGTCACCAGATCTTTTAAAGACAGAGCTTGTAAATCTTGGGGTAAGGGTATCAGAAGGAAAATATGCAGAAAATTCACTTCATATAAAGGGGTTTTCCGATTTATCTGAAACCGAAGCGTTTAAAAATGGAATGTTCCATGTTCAGGATGAAAGCTCAATGCTTGCAGTTTCAATATTGGATCCTAAACCCGGAGATACGGTGCTAGATGTATGTGCTGCTCCAGGAGGCAAATCTTTTTTAGCGGCAGAAAAAATGAACAACAAAGGGAAGATAGTATCCTGTGATATCCACCCTCATAAAATTGAGCTTATTAAACAGACTGCTGAAAGGCTTGGCCTTAGTATAATTGAAACAAGACTTAGAGATGCTGCACAGAGTAATCAGGATGATTTTGAAAAGTATGACAAGGTAATCGTTGACGCGCCTTGCTCTGGATTTGGACTGATTAGAAAAAAACCGGATATTAAAATAAATAAAACTGGAAATGATATTGACAGTCTGACTGTACTGCAAAGGAAAATTCTTGATGCGTCAGCTGAATGTGTTAAGCCGGGAGGAATACTTGTTTACAGCACATGCACCATTTGTAAAAAGGAAAACGAAGGCAATATAAAATATTTTTTGGATAAGGGCGGCTTTGAAAGCATCGATATAACGCAATATCTTCCTGATAGTCTTAAAAAATATGCTGATTACGGACAAATACAGCTCATTCCGGGTAAACATGAAACGGACGGCTTTTTTATAGCTGCTATGAGAAAGAAAGGCTAATAAATGAAAAAGGATTTAAAATCATTAACGCTTGAAGAACTACAAATTGAAATGGTGAGTATAGGCGAGGCCAAATTCAGAGCAAAACAGATATTTAGATGGCTTCATATAAAATATGCAAACAGCTTTGATGAAATGACTGACCTGTCTGAGGCGCTCCGTGAGAAGCTCAGAAAAAATTATGAAATAGGTGCAGTTAAACAGGTAAAAAAGCTTGTTTCAAAAATTGATAATACGACAAAATACTTGTTTGAGCTGGAAAATAATTATATAATAGAGAGCGTATTTATGCACTACTCTTACGGAAATACGGTATGCATTTCAACTCAGGCCGGCTGCCGAATGGGGTGCACATTTTGTGCGTCTACAATAGACGGCGTTGAAAAAAGCCTCACTCCCGCAGAGATGCTTTCTCAGGTTTATGAAATAGAGAGGGATAAAGGCGAAACTATATCCGGCGTAGTGCTTATGGGAAGCGGCGAGCCGCTTGATAACTACGATAATGTATTAAAATTTATAAAGCTTATAAACTCTAAAGACGGCAAAAATATGGGGCAGAGACACATAACGCTTTCTACATGCGGTCTTATAAATAAGATGTACGACCTTGCAGATGAAGAGCTGCAGATAACACTTGCTGTTTCATTTCACGCCCCAAATGATGAGATTAGAAACAGGCTTATGCCGGTTTCAAAGGCAAATCCAATGGATAAACTGCTTGAAGCCTGCAGATTTTATGCTGATAAAACAAAAAGAAGAATTACCTTTGAGTATTCATTAATTAAGGGAGTAAATGACAGTGCGGACAATGCAAAGGAACTTGCGTCAAAGCTTAAAGGTATGCTCTGCCATGTTAATCTAATCCCAATTAACGATGTAAAGGAAAAAGACTATGTAAAAAGTACTAACGAGACTATAAAACGTTTTGAAGATATACTTCTCTCAAGGGGAATTGAGACTACTGTAAGAAAAAGCCTTGGGGGAGATATTGACGCAGCATGCGGACAGCTTAGAAAACGATATAAGGATGAGATGAAGTGAAAGCTACACAAAAGAGGTGATACTATGGGTGCTGTCGGAAGATGTGATTTGGGCAGAGTCAGGAGCCAAAACGAAGATTCCATTTACATATCAGAAAACCCGGATACAGAATTTGAATATTTTATTGTTGCCGACGGCATGGGAGGCCATAACGCCGGTGAGATTGCAAGCCAGTCGGCTGTGAAATTTTTTAATGAATACATTGAGTCACGCTGTGTTATAAATGAGTGCTCAGATGTATTGGATGCTTTTGTAGATGCGCTTAGCTACAGCAACCGTAAAATTTTTGAAATGGCTGAAAACGACCCTTCATTTAAAGGAATGGGAACGACATTCAGCGCCGCCGCAGTGTGCAATAATAAATTATATGGAATACACATAGGAGACAGCAGAATTTATATCTGTGATAAAAATGGACTCAGACAGATAACCAAGGACCATTCTTTTGTTATGGAAATGGTGCGTATGGGGAAAATAAGCATTGAAGAAGCAAGAGTTCATCCTAAAAGGAATATGATTACAAAGGCAGTGGGAATTGAACAAACAATGCCTGCGGATACTTTTATACAGCCTCTTTCGGAGGACAGCATAATTCTTCTTTGTTCCGACGGGCTTCCGACGATGGTTTCCGACAAAGAGATAGAGAAGATTTTGAAGAAGAAAACAGGGCTTGATAAAAAAGCAGATATGCTTGTTGAGCTTGCAAATAAAAATGGCGGTTACGATAATATTTCCGTTATTCTTGCAGATAGAAGGGTGGATAATTAATAATGTTGGAAAAAGGTACTGTTATCAGTAAGAGATATCAGATTATCGACAAACTTGGTTCAGGCGGAATGGCCTACGCTTATAAAGCAAGAGATATGAGACTTGGAAGATTTGTTACAGTCAAGGTGCTTAAGGATGAATATGCAGAAAATGCTGAGTTCTTGACTAAATTCAGCTCGGAAGCAAGCGCTGCCGCAAGTCTCTCTCATCATAATATTGTTCGTGTTTACGATGTAGGTGAGGACAGAGGAATAAACTATATAGTAATGGAATATGTCCACGGACAGTCCCTTAAGAAAACAATTGATGAAAAAGCTCCCTTTGATACGCTTACAACTTTAAGTGTGTCTCTGCAGATAGCATCAGCGCTTTCACACGCACATAAGCACCATGTGGTACATAGAGATATTAAGCCTCAAAATATACTTGTTGCCGTTGACGGGACTATAAAGGTCACTGACTTTGGCATAGCACGCGCCGCTACTACAAATACATACGCCGCTGATGTAAACGCAATGGGTTCAGTACATTATTTTTCACCTGAACAGGCCAGAGGGGGATATATTAATGAAAAAAGCGATATTTACTCTCTTGGAATTACAATGTTTGAAATGATAACCGGACATGTACCCTTTGACGCCAGCAGTTCGATTGCTGTCGCTCTTAAGCACCTTAACGAAGAACTGCCGGACATTAAACAATATAATCCGGAAGTAACAAGAGGACTGGAAGGAATAATCAGAAAGGCGACACAAAAAAAAGCCGATGAACGCTATGATAATATTGACCTTCTTATATCTGATATTAAGCTTGCAATAATTGAGGCTGCCAGAGTTGCAAAAGCAAAAGCAGCTGAAAAGAAGAATGAGCCTGACAGCGAGGAATTCAAATCAGGTTCAGAAAGAAGAGCGGAACGCAGAAGAATGGCTAAAGAGGCAGCTGCGGCAACGGCGGCTTCGGCCGTTGTTGGAAGCCATATAAGTGAAGCTGCGGCTGAGGAAATTTCAGAAAATAATGATGAGGAAGATGACAGGCTTGAGGGACAAATGTCTCTTGAGGATATAGGAATAGAGCCTGAAGAAGATAGCTATGATGACGAATATCAGGATGACGGCTTTGACGACTACGATGACGACGGCGAGTATGACGATGACGAAGAGTTTGAGGATGAGGAGCCTGAGATTAAGGTAGAACTGGCTAAAAATATTAAACTCCCTAAAAGCAGCGTAGGATTTGAAAAATATAGCAAGAAGCTTAAACTTAACAGTGAAAATGATGATTATGATGACGATTATGATGACGATTTAGACGACTATGATGATGACTTCGACGACTACTTTAAAGAATTTGATGAAGAAAAACGTCAGGAAAAAAAGGTCACTATTGCTGCTGTAATAACGGCGTTTGCAATAATCGGCGTTATAGTTTTTGTAGGTATTAAATTCTTTAATGTATTTGATAATGCGGCAGCCGTATTTAACAAATCGAAAACGGTGCCGAACTTTGTCGGAATGACTTTGACAGATGCTGAAGCAGATGCTGAGAAGCTTGGAATTACACTTGTACAGGGAGCTGTTGTTGACAGCATAGAGCCTCAGGACACTATTCTTACCCAGGATATCGACGAGGGAGTTTCAATAACAGACAAAATGGAAATAATAGTTACGGTAAGCTCCGGCGCAAACGTTTACAGCATGCCCAATGTTGTGGGTGAGGAAGAAAGCTTAGCTATTGCGAAAATAACCAGCTCAGAGCTTAATGCAAATATTATTATTGAATATGAGTATGATGAGTCCCATCCTGAAGGTACTGTTATTAAACAGTCTCCTGAAGGAGATTCTCAGGTCACTGAGTCTGTTGAAGTCGTTCTTACAATATGCCGTGACCAGGACAGCCTAAACGCGGTAGTTCCAAATGTTGTAGGGCTTTCAGAGACTGACGCAAAAAATAAGATTACATCAAGCGGACTTACTGTCGGCAATGTTTCTTATACAACAAGCTCGTCTGTGGCAAAGGGATATGTTATTACACAAACCGCAAATCCTGGCGAAGAGATACTTAAAAACAGTTCAATAGATATAGTTGTGAGTTCGGGAAGGCCAGCAGCCCCTCCAACAAACAATTCATCAAATACACAGAACAATAATTCTAACACTATAGGTTCAAATACAAATTCAAATACAAACAGCGGTTCCAATTCTACTCAGGAACCGGCGGGAACAGACAACACAGATGACGTTCCAGTAATCGGTAGCATGGAGTAAAGGGTGAATATATGCTTAAAGGTACAATAATTAAAGGAATAGGCGGATTTTATTACATCTCAACTGAGCATGGAGTATACGAGTGCCGTGCAAGAGGAAAATTCAGAAAAGAGGGAATAAAACCGACGGTAGGAGATTATGTACAAATAAGCATAATTGATGAAAAAAACAAAAAGGGAAGTCTGGATATAATTGAGGAAAGAAAAAATCTGCTTATAAGGCCGAGGGTAGCAAACATAGATCAGGCTGTGATTGTGTTTGCTTCTGTCAGTCCAGACTTTAATCCGGATATAATGGACAGATTTATTGTGCTGGCAGAGCAGCAAAAGCTTGATATATTGATCTGCATAAATAAAACTGATCTGGACAGAGATGAAAAGTACAGAGAAATTTGTTCTCTTTATTCAAAGGCAGGTTTTGATGTTCTTCCAATCAGTGCGGCTTTAAATGTTGGGATTGATGAACTTAATAAGAGGCTTGCAGGGAAAATATCTGTTCTGGCGGGGCCGTCAGGCGTAGGGAAATCAAGTGTGCTTAATATGATTGATCCTGAAATAAACGCTCAGGTAGGAGAAATTAGCCGAAAAATAGAGAGAGGCAAGCATACGACACGCCAATCAGAGCTTATGAAGCTTGATGAAAATACCTATATAGTTGATTCTCCGGGATTTACTTCTCTTGATATGAGCGGTATAGAGCCTGATGAACTTGAGAACTACTTTAGAGAATTTGAGCCATATTTGAAAGACTGCCGTTACACGGGCTGTAAACATATCAACGAGGACAGCCAGTACTGCGGTATAAAATCTCAGGTTGGGATAAATATAAGCGAGTCAAGATATTTGAGATATAAAGACATATATAACGAGTTAGTTGAGGAAAGGAAAAGAATGAAATGAAAAAGCTTTCTCCATCAATGCTCTCCGCCGATTTTGGTATACTTAATGAGCAGCTTGAAAAAATAGAAAGAGCTGGCGCCCAGTATCTGCATATTGATGTTATGGACGGTGTTTTTGTACCAAATATCAGTTTTGGTGCGCCTGTTTATAAATGTATCAGGAAGTCATGCGGCATGGTTTTTGACGTGCATCTTATGATAGTAGAGCCTGAAAGGTATATCGAGGACTTTGTTAAGGCTGGAGCAGATATAGTAAATTTCCATGTTGAAGCAACTGAAAATCCGGGCATGGTGTTAGAAAAAATTAAATCTCTTGGGGTAAATGCTGGAATTACAATAAAACCCAATACTCCAGTGACAGCTATAACTGATTATTTGGATAAAACTGACCTTGTCCTTGTTATGACGGTTGAGCCTGGTTTTGGCGGTCAGAAGTTGATTACAGACTGTCTTGAGAAAATAAAGGAACTTAAAAGGCTTCGTGAAGAAAAAGGCTATTCATATGAAATAGAAATAGACGGCGGCGTAAATCTTGATAATATCAGAGACGTAATGGAAAGCGGTGTTGATGTTGTTGTTGCCGGTTCGGCTGTAATGGGGGCCAATGATATAGAAAAAGCCGCCAAAGATATGCTCGCTGTTATTAAGGAGTATGATTAAATTGAAGGCAGTTATATTTGGAAATGCCGATATTAATGACTACAGTTTTTGCACAGAGTATCTAAAGGATGCTGTGATAATATGCTGTGACGGAGGTATGCGTCATACAATGAAGCTTGGAATTACACCAGATTTTATAGTCGGTGATTTTGACAGTGTGCAGGCTGAGGTACTTGAATATTATAAAAAACAGAATATTGAGCTGAAACAGGTTCCGTGCAGAAAAGACGAAACTGATATGGAGCTTGGTATAAGGCATGCAGCAGATATAGGCGCTGACGATATTGTGATAATGGGTGGAATTGGAAGCCGTATGGATCATACTTTGGCAAACATATTTCTTCTTATGAAAATAAATGATATTGGGAAAAAAGGTATTATTGTAAACGAAAATAATTTAATAATGCTCTGCACAGATAAAACTGTTGTTGAAGGTAAAAAAGGTGATATAGTATCTTTCATACCAATAACCAAGGAGACTGCGGGCGTATCTACAGAAGGTTTAGAGTATCCTCTTAATAACGAAACTTTATACATGAACTCTCCAAGGGGAGTCAGCAATGTTATGAAAGGAAATACTGCGTCCTATACACTGAAAGAGGGTTTGGCACTTATTATAAAGGCTAAGGACTAAATGTTCATTTTTATGTGGAATTTTTTCATAAAATGTGTTAATTTATATATGAGTAAAAATTAAGGGGATGTGCTTTTAATGTACAAAAGAATTATACTCAAATTGAGCGGTGAAGCTCTCGCAGGGGATAAAGAGGGTGTTATGTATGATAATGACACGATTTTTGCCGTTGTAGAGCAAATTAAGTCAATTCTTGATATGGGTACTCAGGTCGCTTTAGTAATAGGCGGAGGCAATATATGGCGCGGCAGGAGTTCTAATGCTGAAATGGACAGGACTAAGGCAGATCAGATTGGAATGCTTGCTACAGTAATGAATGCTGTATATGTTGCTGATGCTTTCAGGCAGAAGGGCGTTAAGGCAACAGTCCAGACGCCAATTATTATCGGTACCGTTACGGAACAGTTTTCAAAAGAAAAGGCCGCTTCCAGGCTTGAGGCTGGGGAAGTTGTAATATTTGCGGCAGGTATAGGACATCCGTATTTTTCTACTGATACTGTTACTGCACTAAGAGGTGCCGAGCTTGAGGCGGATATACTTTTATTTGCAAAAAATGTAGACGGAGTTTACGACAGTGACCCGAAAACAAATCCCAATGCGAAAAAAATTGATGAAATTAAGTGCCAGGATATTATAAGACAGGGACTGCGTGTGGTAGATACATCGGCAGCGAGTCTTTGCTATGAACAGAAAATACCGGTGCTCATATTTGGCCTTAACGAGGAAAATTCTCTTATGAGAGCAGTTAAGGGCGAGAAAATAGGCACCGTTGTAACGGTAGGTTAATTGAAAAACAAAATTTAGGGAGGCCGGAACATGTCAGAACAAACATTAGTTTATGAAGAAAAAATGAAAAAAACGCTTGCAGCTCTTGAGAGTGATTACTCAACAATAAGAGTAGGAAGGGCGAACCCAAAGGTACTTGATAAAATTACAGTAGATTACTATGGAACTCCGACACCCATCAATCAGGTGGGAAATATAACTGTTCCTGAAGCCAGATTAATTGAGATAAAGCCATGGGAATCAAGCCTTCTTAAAGCAATTGAAAAGGCCATTAATACATCAGACCTGGGAATAAACCCTTCAAATGACGGAAAAGTAATCAGACTTGTTTTTCCTGAGCTTACTGAAGAAAGAAGAAAAGAGCTTACTAAAGAAGTTAAGAAAAAAGGAGAGGACTCAAAGGTTGCTATAAGAAACATCAGACGAGACGCCGTTGATGTTTTCAAAAAACAGGAGAAGAAGGGCGAGTTTTCTGAGGACGTATTGGATGACCTTCTTGATGAAATACAAAAGCTTACTGATAAATACATTGCTGATATCGATAAAAAAATCGAAAGCAAGAGCAAGGATATTCTTTCGGTATAAAACAATATGCCCCTGCGGTGTGCTCTGTTTGGAGTGCGCTTTAATGGGGCTTTTTAAATAACGGAGGATAGCATGAAATCACTTAAAGATGAAATAGACTTTGATAGACTTCCAAAGCATATAGCCATTATTATGGACGGAAACGGAAGATGGGCTAAAAAAAGAATGCTTCCAAGAAAGCTTGGACATAAAGCCGGTGCTGATACACTTGAGGATATAACAAAGGCTGCCGACAAGCTCGGTGTAGAGCATCTTACGGTATATGCGTTTTCCACCGAAAACTGGAAAAGAAGCCAGGAAGAAATCGGCGGTATAATGGATCTATTGAGAAACTATTTGGACAGATATGTTGCGAAAGCCGATAAGGAAAATATTAAAATCGACATAATCGGTGAAAGAAGCAGACTTGATAAAGATATACAGGAAAAAATAAAACTTATTGAAAAAATTTCTTCAGACAAAAGCGGCTTGAACCTCCATATTGCACTCAACTATGGCGGAAGAGACGATATTTTGAGAGGCTTTAAAAAAATTGCCTCCAGAATAGAAAATGGAGAAATACATGCTGAGGATATTTCAGAAGAAATGATATCCGAGAGTCTTGATACAGGATTTTATCCCGACCCTGAGCTGATAATTAGGACCAGCGGAGAGGAAAGAATAAGTAATTTTCTTTTATGGCAGATTGCATATTCTGAATTTGTATTCAATAATAAATTGTGGCCGGACTATAACGAAGAAGATTTATATGGGGATATCTGTTATTATCAAAACAGAGACAGGCGTTTCGGCGGCAGATAAATAGGAGTGGCATTATGAAGACAAGAATAATATCGGCGCTTGTTGCGCTTCCTTTGCTTATCATATTCGTTGTATTGGGCGGCCTGCCCCTTAAAATTGCAATGACCGTTGTTTCTTTAATAGGACTTTATGAGCTTTATAAGGCATTCAGCGGATTTATAAAGCCTGTCCATTACATAGGCTTTGGAGCTGCCGTCATTTATATGGCGTTTATAGAGAGGGTTATTTATACTGCCTCGCTCCTAAATGTGTTTGTAACGCTTTTTATGCTGGCAATACTTATTTATGTTGTCCTGACGCATGAAAGCGGGAATACTATGGATGGTGTAGTGACGTTTTTTGGATTTTTCTATGTATGTTTTCTTATCTCGCATGTATATCTTACAAGACAGTACACACATGGTCATTTATTTGTATGGCTCATATTTCTGAGTGCATTTGGCTGTGATGTAGGAGCATATTTCACAGGAATGGCATTTGGCAAGCATAAGCTTATACCGCAGCTTTCACCGAAAAAGACCGTTGAGGGAGCTATAGGCGGAGTTGTGGTTGCCGTAAGTATATGCGTTGTGTTCGGAGTTGTGCTTGAGATGAAAAATCAGCTTGAAGGCGTTGATACGGTACTTTTATGCTTTATAACTGGCTTTGTTGGTTCTATTTTTTCACAGATTGGCGATTTGGCCGCTTCGGCTATGAAGAGATATGTGGGAATTAAAGACTTTGGAAAAATAATGCCCGGTCACGGCGGTGTGCTTGACAGATTTGACAGTGTGCTTTTTGCTGCCCCGGTAGTTTATTATTCCATGTTCTATCTTATAACCGTCCTGTAACGGAGGAATTTGTAATGGCACAAAATATAAGTATATTGGGATCTACTGGCTCAATTGGAACTCAGACACTAGATGTTGTAAGGGAAATAGGCGGCATTAATGTCTGCGCTCTTACTGCTAACAGCAATATTGATTTGCTTGAAAG
>URCD01000011.1 GCA_900546215.1 uncultured Eubacteriales bacterium
GCGGCTGAAATAGTAAAAATACGACGTCTTACAAAATCCCATGTTTCGGTATCAATAGATGCCCTTGTTAACTGCGGCTGTATTGAAAAGCGGTACAAAGACGGCAACAGCAAGAGTGCGCATCTGGTTTTGCTTCCGGAGGCCGAGGCAATTATAGACGAGGGCAGAGCCGCTCAGCAGAATTTTATAAATATACTGAACGAGGGCTTGACTGAGGATGAGATTAAGACTATGGCAAAGGTCTTTAACATAATGGGTAAAAATATGGAAGCTGCTTTTAAGGAGAGGGATTGATTATGCTTGTAAAATTTATCGTATGCTTTATTGCCGGAATAGGGGCAGGCCTAGGCACGGGCTTCGCAGGTATGAGTGCCGCTGCGGTTATAAGCCCCATGCTCATAACATTTTTGAACATGCCGGCCTACGAGGCCGTTGGAATAGCGCTTGCCAGCGATGTTTTGGCCAGCGCGGTCAGCGCCTATACCTATGGAAAAAATAAAAACCTTGACGTTAAAAACGGCGTTGTTATGATGGCGTTTGTTCTGATATTCACACTTGTGGGCAGCTATATAGCAAGCCTTCTGCCAAACAGCGCGATGGGAGGCTTCTCAACCTTTATGACCTTCCTGCTGGGCGTTAAGTTCATAGTAAGGCCGGTGATGACTACAAAGGAGGCTATGGAAAACGTAAGCAGGAAAAAGAGAATAATACAGTCGGTTTTCTGCGGCGTATTTATCGGGCTGATATGCGGCTTTGTAGGCGCCGGCGGAGGCATGATGATGCTTCTGATACTTACAAGCGTCCTTGGATACGAGCTTAAAACAGCCGTAGGCACAAGCGTGTTTATTATGACGTTCACGGCCTTTACAGGCGCGGCCAGCCATTTTGCCATAGGAGGCGCGCCGGATGCGGCCAGCCTTTTATTCTGTGTGCTTTCTACGCTGCTCTGGGCAAGGATTGCAGCAAAGTTTGCCAATAAGGCAAAACCTGAAACTCTTAACAGGGCTACGGGCGTTGTTTTGTGCATTCTTGGAGCAGTAATAATAGGTGTCAAATATTTTTGAAAAACTGCCCTAAAATTTGTGTAAATGTATATTGATATCCAGCCTTTTCTTTGCTATAGTACTCACGTTGTGTTAAAAAACTGGTTAGAAAAGGTTATGGAGGTAATAGTATGATGCGCGGGAATAATCTCGGCACAGATTCGGTATCAAGGCTTGTTTTGAAGCTTGCGGTTCCGACAATGATTGCGCAGTTTGTTAATGTCCTTTACAGTATTATCGACCGTATGTATATTGGTAATATACCGGTTGACGGGCCGCTTGCACTGGCAGGGGTAGGCATATGCGGGCCTATAGTGACGCTTCTGTCGTCCTTTGGCACGTTAATAGGACTTGGCGGTTCGATACTTATGGCAATGCGTATGGGCGAGGGAAACGAAAAGAGGGCGAAGCAGATTCTTGCCAATTCTTTTTTAATGCTCATAGCGTTTTCAGTTGTCCTTACAATAGCGTTTTTACTGCTTAAAAACAATCTGCTCATGTGGTTCGGTGCCAGCGCTGATACTTTTAAATATGCAAACTCCTACCTCAGCATATATACAGCGGGAACATTTTTTGCGCTCATGGCTGTAGGGCTGAACTATTTTATAAATTGCCAGGGCTTCTCAACGGTTGGAATGGCAACCGTTTTAATAGGAGCTGTCACAAATATAGTTCTTGACCCGATATTTATATTTATATTTGATATGGGTGTGGCAGGCGCCGCGGTGGCGACAGTGCTTGCGCAGATGGCTTCGTGTGTTTTCGCGCTTGCTTTCCTCTTTGGAAAAAGAACAAAAATTAGAATATCCTTTGGCGGTTACTCAAGGGATATTATCACAAGGATAATTGCAATCGGACTATCTCCCTTTCTTATACTTGCTACCGACAGTGTGCTTATTATAGTACTCAATACCGTGCTCCAGCGTACAGGCGGTGCGGAGGCGGATATGCTTATAGCCGCCGTTACAATCGTACAGAGCTATATGTCCCTTATAACAGGCCCTATGCTTGGTATAAGCAGCGGAACACAGGCGATAATTAGCTATAATTACGGCGCTGGCAGGGCCGACAGGGTAAGAGAGGCTGAAAAGAATATACTGTTTCTATGCCTGGCCTTTACGACGGTTATGTTTATTATAACAAGGTTTGTGCCGGAGGCGTTTGCGGGAATATTTATAAATGACGCAAAGGGCGTGGAAACGGCAGGCTGGGGAATAAGGACGTTTACGCTTGCGATAATTCCGCTCAGCTTCCAGTATGTATTCATTGACGGGCTTACGGCAATGGGCAGGACAAAGACAGCGCTTTGCATGTCAATGCTAAGGAAGGCGTCATATATAATTGCGACAATTGTCATGGCTTACACCATCTCCGCGCGCGCATCCTTCTATTCCGAGCCTTTGGTAGATTTTGTCTGTTCGGCGGTTTCTTCAGTGGTATTTATGAAGGTATTTGAAAAACACCTTCAGCGCAGGGAGGAAAAAGTAAGGCTGGCGGCAGCGTAATAAGGATATAAATTTAGGATAAAGCGCCTGCAGTATTTCATGCTGCAGGCGCTTTTTAAAGTTGATTTCCCAGCTTAAGACTGGTAATATTTAAATATAAAAGGATTATTTAACTGCAAAATAAAATATAGGGAGGAAACCGATATGAAAAAATATGTCACCCTCGTGGCTTTTATCTGTCTTGCTTTTCTTGTTCTGATATTTTCGAGCCTGTTTGAGATGCATATGAGAGAGGAATTATCGGAAAGCTTTTTTGATTATCATAAATATGTGTTTTCGTTCTGGTGGCTTCCTTACATATTTATGATAATATCAGGACTTCTTTTATACGGTGCGGTGTCTGTCATAGGCAATGGAGAAGGGGAACTGCTTGCAATAGCTGTGCTGAATTTAATTGCGGGAATCAGCATAGCTGGGTTTACTGTTTTGACCATTAAAATGGTTATCTTTGAAAGTACAATGTTTCCGGTCTGCTGGAGTGAAGTTGGGGCAAAGCCGTCAATGGTTTTAGCCGGAGTATGCCTTATGAACGGTTTTAAAAGCTTTAGAAAATTCAGGACAGTCAAAAAAGCAGAGGGAATACAGGAATAAAATAAGCCCGTCGCCATATGGCGGCGGGCAGTTTTTTTATATCTGTCCTTCAAGAACCTCTTTAGCCTTTGCGAGTGCGTCGGTTATCTTGGAAGCGTCCTTTCCTCCGGCCTGAGCCATGTTGGGACGTCCGCCGCCTCCTCCTCCGCAGACCGCCGCTGCGGCCTTAATGATGTTTCCGGCATGCGCTCCCGCCTTGACAGCCTCGTCAGTTGCCATTGCGAGAAGGTTAACCTTTCCTCCGTTTGCAGAGGCCAGGACAACTACGCCTTTTTCAAGCTTGTTTTTAAGCTGATCGCCCATTGTCCTTAACGCGTTTGCATCTGCATCCTTGATTTCCGCACAGACAAGCTTGATACCCTTTATTTCAACAGCGTTTGCGAGTATATCGTTGGCAGCTCCGCCGGCCATCTTCGCCTTAAGCGATTCAAGCTCCTTGGCTGTCTGCTTCTGTTCGGCAATTACGCCTTCAACCCTCTTAAGAAGGTTGTCAGGAGCAGCCTTGACAGCCTTGCATACGGATTTTAAAAGTTCCTCCTGCTGCTGGTAATGCTTAAGCGCCGAAGCCCCTGTAAGAGCCTCAATTCTTCTTACGCCTGAAGCGATACCGCTTTCGGAAATGATTTTAAACGAGCCTACCTGCGCCGTATTATCAAGATGAGCGCCGCCGCAAAGCTCGATGCTGTAGCCGCCCATGTTTACAACACGTACAACGTTGCCGTATTTTTCTCCGAAAAGAGCCATAGCTCCAAGCTTTCTGGCGTTTTCTATTGATTCCTGGGAAACTGTTACAGGAATGCTCTCAAGTATCTTCTCATTTACGATGTCCTCAACCTGCTGAATTTCCTCGGCTGTCATTGCTGCGAAATGGGTAAAGTCAAAACGAAGCCTGTCGGGAGTAACATATGAGCCTGCCTGCTCAACGTGTGTGCCAAGAACCGTACGCAGCGCCTTCTGAAGAAGATGAGTAGCCGAGTGATTTCTTGAAGTAGAAAGGCGTTTAACCCTGTCTATTTCAGCAACGGCGGTATCACCTACTGAAATGCTTCCTTCCGTAACCGTACCGATATGTGTGATTTTTCCGCCGATTACCTTTATACAGTCTGTAACCTCAACGGTGCCCATATCAGTTTTAATTGTTCCGTTGTCGCCAATTTGTCCGCCGCTTTCAGCATAGAAGGGGGTCCTGTCAAGGAATACTGAAACCTCGTCTCCTGCTGAAGCGCTGTCTGCAATGGCGTTGTTGGCAACAAGCGCTATAACCTTCGCGTCGACAACGGGAGCTCCGTCATAGCCTGTGAACTCTGTAGTCATAGCGGCGTCAAGCTGATGATATACAGTTTCATCGGCTCCCATGTAGGTGTCAACCTCTCTGGCTGCCCTTGCTCTTTCCTTTTGAAGCTGCATTTCCTTCTTAAATGCTTCCTCATCAAGGCTGAGACCTTCCTCTTCAAGTATTTCTGTTGTAAGGTCAATGGGGAAACCGTAGGTATCGTAAAGCCTGAATGATTTTTCGCCTCTCATTACAGTTTCTCCGGCAGCCTTCATTTCCTCAATGTCAGCCTTAAGAATTTCCATTCCCTTGTCTATTGTTTTGTAGAAGCTGTTTTCCTCTACCGTAATTACCTTGTTTATATAATCCTGCTTTTCAACAAGCTCAGGATATGCATCGCCCGACGTTTCAATAACAACCTTGCATAAATCTGCAAGGAACGTCTTGTTTATTCCCAAAAGCCTGCCGTGGCGTGCCGCGCGTCTGAGAAGCCTTCTCAATACGTATCCGCGTCCCTCGTTAGAGGGAAGAACGCCGTCGGCTGTCATAAATGTTACGCTTCTGATGTGGTCAGTTATAACTCGCACGCTGACGTCTGTGTTATGGTCCTTTTCATACTCAACTCCGGCCACCTCACAGACAGCGTCACGAAGCGCCTTTATTGTGTCAACGTCGAATATGGAATCAACTCCCTGCATAATCGTGGCCATACGTTCAAGGCCCATTCCTGTATCAATGTTGGGCTTGGCAAGACGGGGATAGCTTCCGTCCTCCTGTCTGTCAAACTGTGTGAATACAAGGTTCCAGAACTCCATATACCTGTCGCAGTCGCAGCCTACGCCGCAGGTTGGCTTGCCGCAGCCGTATGCCTCTCCTCTGTCGTAGTAGATTTCGGAGCAGGGGCCGCAGGGACCTACGCCGTGCTCCCAGAAGTTGTCCTCTTTGCCAAGGCGCACAATTCTGTCCATGGGAACGCCGACCTTTTCATGCCAGATTTTTTCGGCCTCGTCATCGTTTTCATATATTGTTACATAAAGCTTGTCCTTAGGGATTTGAAGAACCTCAGTTACATATTCCCACGCCCAGGGGATAATTTCTTCCTTAAAATAGTCGCCGAATGAGAAGTCGCCGAGCATTTCAAAAAATGTGCCGTGGCGTGCTGTCTTTCCTACATTTTCAATATCGCCTGTCCTTATGCATTTCTGACATGTGGTAACACGTCTTCTGGGCGGTATTTCCTGCCCGGTAAAATAAGGCTTCAAAGGCGCCATACCCGAGTTGATAAGAAGCAGGCTCTTATCGTTATGCGGTACAAGGGACGCGCTGGGAAGTCTGAGATGGTCTTTGCTTTCAAAGAAAGCGAGGAAGCTCTCTCTGATTTCGTTTACACCCATTGATTTCATAAACAAATTCCTCCGTATATTTTTAATTTGACGATTTTTTTTAAGGCATGCGCCTGTCAGTATATGGCAACACAAAAGCCCCGTTCCTGTGCGCTTCACAGGGACGGGGCATAATAATCCTCGCGGTACCACCCTGGTTATATCCTAAGATATCACCTTTGTCCTTTAACGCAGGAAATACGGTGCGGCATACTAAAATTTCCGCCGTACGGCTGGTTGCCCGAAAGACTGCTTGGGCAGAATGCGGACAAAGGTCTTTCAGCAAGGCACCGGGCCTGACCTTCTCTCTGGGAACGCAGAAGCTGCTTACTATTTCTTTCATCGCCTTTTGCAATATCAACGAATTGATTATATTAAACAGATACTGTATTTGTCAACGCTTTTTACAAATTCTTTTAGACAGTAGAACATTTGTCAAGGGTGTTTTTAAAAAAGTGCGTTTTCTTTTCGGGCAGCTTCGCCGCCCCCCGATGATAGGGGCAAACTGAGCCGAAGAAGGACATCTGCGACCATCGGAGCGGCGTGGGTGTCATCCATTCTTTCGTCCCCCCCCTTGGAGAGCGCACGACTGCAGACAGGGAGTACCATCGCCGACTTTGTCGGTGGTGAGTAAGTGCGCCCCTTAAAATACTTCCAAAGAGGGAAAATGTCTTGTCCTTTTATTGCTTTTGGAGTATATTACAATCTATGGGGAGATTACGTGCCCTGACAAATCGGAAGTTGTAGGAGGCATTATAGTTGACGAACCAATATATTGCTGTTCAAATTATAGGTTTTCTTGGAGCAATATTATTTTTTATATCATTCCAATGTCGAAACAATAAGACGTTATTTCGATTTCAATTATTATCATACTTGCTATATACGGTTCACCTGTTTCTTTTAGGTGCCACAACAGGAGCTTTAAGTTATGTAGTGAACGGATTTCGTTCATTTTGTTTAAGTAGTAATTGGGAATTTGGAAGAAGCAAAAAAATGTGCATAATAATCTGTATTATGCAAGTTGTAGTATTGATGCTTACTTGGTCTGGATGGATAAACCTTTTGCCTGTTGTGGCAAACATTGCAGTTGCGATTGGAGCATATACTCATAATGCAAGAACAATACGAGTTGTTACCATGCTGATAAATTCTCCTCTTTGGATTATACATAATATTATTGTTGGATCGTGGGCTGGAGTAATTGATGAAATGGTAAGCGAAATATCAATTGCCATTTCTATTATTAGATATGGTTGGAAGAATCTCGGAGAAGATCAGGGATAAATTCCCGTTTGTAGGAGAAGCCACAATCAGAGGTATGGCAGCGCTATGGGCTGTCGCACCTCTTGTCTACCCATCTGCAGGACGGGTGCTGACCGTCCTGCTGCTCTTTGCCTGTATCGCCCATTTCCGCCTGTCGCCATTCTACCACAAATGAGCCGCCAGTCATTTCGTACTAGGTGGGAGAACCCACCCTTTACAGAGTACATCCCAGTGCAGGGTATCAGTATTTTTTTCTCACGCTTGTTCCCGCAATTCCCATTGCCTCACGGTATTTTGCGACGGTGCGCCGCGATATGGAAATGCCGTCAGCCTCCAAAAGCTCTGCAACAGCACGGTCGCTGAGCGGCTTGCATTTATCCTCTTTGTCAATTATATCCTTTATTTTCAGTTTCACGCTGTCCTGCGATATTTCGCCGTCCTTTGCGTCAGATTTCGATACGGAGGATGAGAAAAAGTAGCTCAAAGGGAATATACCCCAGCTGCACTGAATATATTTATCCCTGACAGCACGGCTGACTGTGCTTTCGTGGATATTAAGCCTCTCTGATATGTCCATAAGCTTCATTGGAGCGATATTTCCGGCCCCGCTGTCGAAGAAATCACGCTGTATTTCGACAATCAGCCCAAGGGTTGACATCAGGGTATTATTGCGCTTATCTATGCATTTTATAACCCATTCGGCCTGATGGAGCTTGTCGCTGATGTATTCCTTAGCCTCGGCGCTGTCACTGCTTTTTACTATTGTTTTATAATAGCCGTTTATCCTGAGGGAAGGGGAGTAGTAGTCGTTAAGGGTTATCTCATAGTCCCCTCTGGCGTTTTTATAAATATAGGCGTCGGGAGTAATATAGCTTAAGGACTCGTTTGAGGAAAAGCCTCTGCTTGGCTTTGGATTAAGGCTTTTAATCCTTCGGCTGGCCTCTATAACATCATCAAGCGGTATGCCGAGCTTTTTTGCTATGCCCTTAAGCTGGTTTCTGGCAAGCGCGTCTAAATGATTTTTGGCAATTTCAACGGCAGTCATATCGGGATTTTCCTCCGCCAGCAGCTGTATGGTAAGGCACTCTGACAGGTCCTTTGCTCCGGCTCCGGGAGGGTCTAAGGTCTTGAGAAGGGCAATTGCTTTTTCAGTATCTTCCTTATTAATACCTGAAAGAGCGGATATCGTTTCCGCGCTTTCTTTTAAATATCCGTTTTCATCAAGGCTTTTGGCGGCGAACTCGGCGGCAATACGGATTTCATTTTTCATTTTCTGGGTATTGATCTGGGAAAGGAGATGTTCCTCCAGAGTTTCGGACTGGGCTGTTTTAAAATTCCAGTTCTCACTCTCATCCTCCTTGTCCTCGCTGTAGTAGTAGCGGTTTTGTTCATCGCCGGAATCAAGCCATTCAAGCTTTTTCTGCAAATTGTCGAACCGGGTATCCTCCGGTGACTTCTCATCATATTCAACAAGAGGGTTAGATTGGGAAAGCTCTTTCAGATAGTCGTTCAGCTCAATGGAACTCATCTGCAGTATTTTGGCAGAAAGTACCATGCGCTGTGACAGTGACAGTTTTTGACTGGTATTCAGATTAAGCTCCAACTCTCTCACCTCCCGGCTGAATATTTGTTAAATATATTATAACACAAAATGACGGGAAGGTCTCCAAAAAGGTTGGCTTTTTTCAGCCGCATATTAAAACCGGAAAAACCGGCGGATTTTTACTGCCGGAAAAATAAGTCTGTATCTTTTTCATTCTGCATTTTTTAAAAGGCGAAATAGATATAAACTTGTCAAATAATAAACACTAAACATATATTTACATTTACTTTTTATAATGAATAAGGTAGAATTAGCGTTAAGAAAGGCATAATTTAAAAAATGCTTAGTGTAAAATGCATAAAATGTGCAATACCATTTTAATATTATATACAAATTAACAAAAAAATCTTAATGACAGATTGACAAACAAGAATTTTTCATAATTTTAAGGATAAATTAATATTTTTGTCCTTTTTTAGTTGAGAAGTCGACGGATTTGTATTAAAATAGTACTGCTGATTTTTATGCAATTATATTTTTCATAAAAAGTACAATAGTTCTATTATACGGAAAAAAAGGTATCCGTGTAAAAAATTCCTAGAACAGAGGGGGATAATATGCAAGCTTTAACCTTCAAACGCGGAGTGCATCCAGATGACTGCAAGCGCTTTACAGCTGACAAGCCCATCGAAGTGATACTCCCCAAAGAAAATTCCGAAATGTACTATCCCATGTCTCAGCATATCGGCGCTCCTTGCGAGCCCATTGTTGCCATTGGCGACTATGTTAAGGCAGGACAGAAAATCGCAGAAACAGGTGCATTTGTATCATCACCTATTTTCTCAAGCGTTTCGGGAACAGTAAAAGATATCCGTCCCATGCTTACGCCAAGCGGCGCGGCAGCCAAGACTATCGTTATTGAAAATGACGGTAAGTATGAAATGGCAGAGGGAATCGGAACAGCTTTGGATTACGAGAACATGTCCAACGCTGACATCTGCGCAGCAATCAAGGCTGCGGGTGTAGTAGGCTTAGGAGGCGCCGGCTTCCCTACACACATCAAACTTGCTCCTCCGCCGGATAAAAAGATTGATTATATAATCATTAATGCGGCAGAGTGCGAGCCTTATCTTACATGCGACTACAGGGTTATGCTGGAGCAGCCCGAAAAAATCATCAGAGGACTTAAGATTATGCTTAAGCTTCATCCCAATGCCAAAGGCGTTATCGGCATTGAGAACAACAAACCAGAGGCTATTAAGGTTATGAGCGACCTCGTTAAGGACATTCCTAATATGGAAGTTGCCGAGTTGCTCATGAAATACCCTCAGGGCGCTGAGAAACAGCTTATATACGCTGTTACAAAAAGAGAAGTGCCCTCAACAACACCTCCGTCACTCCCCGCTGACGTTGGATGTATCGTAGACAACGTAGCTACAGTTATGGCTATAGGAGACGCGATATTTGAAAGCAAACCGCTTATGGACAGGGTTATTACCGTATCAGGCGGCGCTGCTAAAAACCCCGGAAATTACCAGATTAAGATTGGTATGAAAATTTCCGACCTTATGGATGCAATCGACGGATTTAGTGTAGAACCCGCTAAGTTTATCGCGGGCGGCCCTATGATGGGACCTTCTATGTATACTCTTGACGTTGCGTCAACAAAAACAACCTCCGGCCTTCTTTGCTTTACAAAGGAAGAAGCTTATATTCCGCCGGAAAGAAACTGTATCCGCTGCGGTAAGTGTGTAGAGCACTGTCCTATGGGCCTCATGCCGCTTGAGCTTAATCAGCTTGCTATCAAAGGCCTTGCTGAGGAGTTCGGTAACCTTCACGGTATGGATTGTATCGAGTGCGGTTCATGTTCATTTGAGTGTCCTGCAAAGAGACAGCTTGCTCAGTCTATCAGAGCTATGAAGAAGATTGAGGGCGGAAGAAGAGCAGCAGCTGCGGCAGCCGCAAGGGCAGCAGCTGAGAAAAAATAATAAGGGGGATTAGTAAAATGAGTAGTTCAATCATAGTATCAGGTACCCCTCATGTCCGTTCAAAAGAGTCAATTCAGAGCATCATGCGTGATGTTGTTATAGCTCTTATACCGGCATCTGTAATGGGTATATACTATTTTGGTTTCAAAGCTTTAATGCTTATAGCAGTTTCAATCGTTTCCTCTCTTGTGTTTGAGTGGGGATATGAGAAAATACTTAAGAAGCCTATCACGGTCAGCGATTTTTCAGCTGTGCTTACAGGCCTTCTTCTTGCCCTCAACCTTCCCGCTACAGCATCATGGTGGGTTCCCGTTGTAGGCAGCTTCATTGCAATCGTACTTGGCAAGCAGTTCTACGGCGGTCTTGGACAGAACTTCATCAACCCCGCCCTTATCGGACGTGCGTTCCTTGTTGCTGCTTATCCTACACAGACAACAGGCGCTGCGTTTGCAACAGGCAGAATGGTTGTTGACGCTTCTACATACGCTACACCGCTTGCAGAGCTTAAGGCAGGCACTGCTTTAGTAAACGGCGATGCAATCAAAAACGCACTTATAGGAAACGTAGGCGGATGTATCGGCGAGACATGTGCAATCGCCCTTCTTATCGGCGGCGTTTATCTTATCGTTAAGCATATAATCAGCTGGAGAATTCCGGTTATATATATTGCAGTAGTATTTATACTTACAACAATCATGAGAGGCAACGGAGTAATCGGCGGCGTTTATGAAATCTTTGTAGGCGGCCTTATGCTTGGTGCATTCTTCATGGCTACAGACTATGTAACATCACCTATATCAGCTAAGGGTCAGGTTATATTCGCTGTTGGCTGCGGTCTTCTTACATCGTTTATCCGTGTATACGGCGGTTACCCTGAAGGCGTATCATACTCAATACTTATCATGAACCTTGCTGTACCTCTTATTGACAGATATACAAGACCTAGAATCTTTGGGGAGGTGAAGGCGAAATGAAACAGATTATAAGACCTATGGCAATATTAGGTATAATTTGTATCGTATGCGGCGGCCTTCTTGGCATAGTTGAATCGGTAACAAGAGAGCCAATCAGAATACAGGAAGAAGCTACTGCAACAGCCGGAAAACAGAAGGTGTTCGGCGATGCGGCTTCATTCGAGGAAATAGAACTTGCAGCTGATGAGAACTACGACGGAATCGGAGTTAAATCAGCTAACGTTGCTCTTGACGCTTCAGGAAATACAATCGGTTATGTTGTTGAAGTACTTCCAAGCGGCTTCGGCGGAACAATCGACCTTATGGTTGGTGTTGACACAGAGGGCGCTGTTACAGGTATTTCTGTACTTAGCCTTGCGGAATCACCCGGACTTGGCGCCAATGCCAAAGAGGACTGGTTCCAGGATCAGTTTGTTGGGATGACAGCTCCTGTTGCTGTTCAGAAGGACGGCGGCCAGGTTCAGGCTATCACAAGCTCAACAATTACATCAAGAGCCGTATCAAACGGCGTTACAGCAGCTATTAACTGGGCTGTAGAATATGCAGGAGGTGCTAACTGATGAGTAAGGCTCTAAGTGCTATTAAAAACGGTATTATAGACGAAAACCCCACGTTCATACAGGTTCTCGGTACATGTCCCACGCTTGCTGTAACAACAAGCGCAATTAACGGTATCGGCATGGGTCTTTCAACTATGGCCGTACTTGTTTGCTCTAACTTGTTTATTTCATTATTAAGAAAAATAATTCCCGATACTGTACGTATACCGTGCTTTATCGTAGTTATCGCCAGCTTCGTAACAATCGTTCAGCTGCTTCTGTCAGCGTTCTTACCGGCGCTTAACGAATCACTGGGACTTTATATTCCCCTTATCGTTGTTAACTGTATCGTTCTTGGCCGTGCCGAGGCTTTTGCTTCTAAAAACGGACCTTTAACATCACTTTGCGACGGTATCGGTAACGGTCTTGGATTTACAATCGCGCTTGGCGTAATGGGCCTTGTACGTGAGTTTATTGGTGCGGGCACGCTCTTTGGAGCAACAATTCTTCCCGATGCATTCCCTAAGACACTTGTTATGATAATGGCTCCCGGAGCATTTATAACATACGGTGTGCTTATGGCGATATTCAAGAGAATTATTGATAAAATGAAAGCAAATAAAGCAGCTAAAGAAGAAGCTGCGGCATAAGGAGGAGGGTAAAGCATGAATTATATACTGTTTATATTAGCAGCTGTGTTTGTAAACAACTACATCTTATCACAGTTCTTAGGCATCTGCCCCTTCCTTGGCGTTTCCAAAAAAGTAGAAACTGCCGCTGGTATGGGTGTAGCCGTTATATTCGTTATGACGCTTGCCTCTGCTGCTACATATTTAATCTATAACTTTATTTTAGCAAAACTCGGAATTAACTATCTTTACAATATCGCGTTCATCCTTGTTATCGCGGCTCTCGTTCAGTTCGTTGAGATGTTCATTAAGAAGAGCTCACCAGCGCTTTATCAGTCACTTGGTGTTTATCTTCCCCTTATCACAACAAACTGTGCCGTTCTCGGTGTTGCGGTTACAAACATGCAGTCAGGCTACAACTTTATTCTTTCAGTACTTAACGGCTTCGGCGGCGCTGTAGGCTTCGCTGTTGCTATCGTGCTTATGGCAGGTATTCGTGAAAGAGTTGAGCAGAGCGATCATCCTAAGGCATTTGACGGATTTCCCTTTGCGCTGGTTACAGCAGGACTTATGTCTATTGCTTTCTTAGGTTTCCAGGGACTTATCAATGTTTCAGAAATCGTTAAAGCAATGGGATTATAATACGGAGGGGTGACAAAAAATGGATACACAGGCTATTATTTTTGCTATTGTCAGCATAGGAGGATTAGGTATCGTTTTTGGTGCAATCCTCGGTTTTGCCAGCAAAATATTTGCAGTAGATGAAGACCCCAGAGTAGGACAGGTACAGGAATGCCTTCCGGGCGCCAACTGCGGCGGCTGCGGATATCCCGGCTGCGGCGGTCTTGCGACTGCTATTGTTGCGGGAAAAGCTCCTGTTAACGCCTGCGCACCCGGCGGCGCTAAAGCTGCGGCAGCTATTGCTGAGGTAATGGGTGTTGTGGCTGAGGAAACAGAACCTACTGTTGCGTTTGTAAAATGCGGCGGAACATGTGACAAAGCTCAGAACAAATATGATTATGACGGAATTGACGACTGTATCATGGCAGCTCAGCTTGCGGGAGCATCATCAAAGGCATGTGCCTACGGATGTATGGGACTTGGAAGCTGTGTTAAGGCATGTAAGTTCGATGCTATTAAAATTGAAAACGGCGTAGCCGTTGTTGATCCCGATTTATGTGTTTCATGCGGAAAGTGTGTTTCCACATGTCCTAAACACATTATTGAGATTGTACCTAAGAAGAAAAAGGTTAAAGTACAGTGTTCATCCAAAGACATGGGCAAGGCAGTTATGTCTGTTTGCTCAGCTGGATGTATCGGCTGCAAGATTTGTGAAAAGACTTGTAAGTTTGACGCTATCCACGTAATTGATAACATTGCTGTTATTGATTATGATAAGTGTAAGAACTGTGGCATGTGTGCTAACAAGTGTCCTAAGAAGGTTATCACAGGATACAAGGTTGAGGCACCTAAGCCCGCCGCTCCTGCCGCACCTGAGGCACCTAAGACAGAGGCTCCCGCTGCGGAGGCTCCTAAGGCTGAAGAAGCTAAGGCAGAGTAATAAAATAAGCATTTTTAACAGCGGATACCATTGTATCCGCTGTTTTTTTGCCGCTTTTTTGTACAAAAGTGCGAATTGTGCTTAAGTCATAAATTATGATATAATTTCATATAAGTGTGAAATGACAGCATATAAGGCTGCTGTTTTTTTGCCCAATTTCAATCAAAAGGAGACTTGCAATGAAGACAAAAATTGAAAAATATTTTAAAATTAAGGAGAATAATTCATCTATTCAGACAGAAATATTTTCAGGCCTGACAGCGTTTTTTACAATGGTATACCTGCTTTTCCTAGTGCCTAATACGATTATGGGAGCATTTCCGGAGGCATTTAACGAGGCGGGGGAGCTGGTGGGCAGTTTTGTTCTTCACAACGGCCTGACAGCCGATGAAATGCTTGTATCCCTTACTATAGCGGCATGTATAGCGGCCGCGGTGGGAACCCTCATAACAGCCCTGAGAACGGGCATCCCTTTTGCGCAGGGTCCAAGCCTTGCCATAGCGACCTTTATTACATACACTGTTTGCGGTGAGCTCGGATATTCCTATGAGCAGGCGCTTGCTGCCGTATTTATAAGCGGCATCGTATTTTTTATCCTTACGTTTTTTGGAATGGAGCATAAAATCAGAAAGGCAATTCCACATAATATAAAATATGCGGTTACTGCGGGCATAGGTCTTTTCATAGCGTTTATGGGCATGCAGAAATGTCATATGGTAGTGGCGGACAGCCACCATCTTGTTAAGTTTGTACAGTTTGCCGGCCTTTCAGATTATAACACAATGAGCACAATACTGTGTATCGCCGGATTGGTGCTTATTGCGGTACTCCATTATAAGCACATACACGGGGCTATACTTATAGGAAAAATAATAGTTATTTTAGCCGCCATACCCTTGGGACTTTTTCATCATGGGGAAATAAACCTGTTTGCGTATGATTTTGGGGCGATACTCCCTACGGCCTTTAAAATGGACTTTGCCGGATTTTTGAACCACGGGGGAGAGCTTGGCATGGCAGGGGGCCTGATTGCGGCGGGAGCTATAATAATCACCCTTTGCATAATGGACGTATTTGAAACAATGAGCACTGTAATAGCTACAGACCATATACTTGACCACAGGGTTCACCATGACGAGACAAACGAGAAGATTAAGAAAACCCTTGAGGCGGACGCGGTCGCAACAGTTGTTGGCTCCGCAATGGGTATTACCTCGGTATCAACCTTTGTTGAAAGCACAGCGATGGCGGTAGAGGGCGGAAGAACAGGCTTCTCCGGCGTTGTCACATCCCTGCTGTTTGTTCTTGCGATTTTTATTGCGCCCTTCGCTTCGGTTATACCTTCGGCTGCTACGGCAACCACCCTCATTATTACGGGAGTATTTATGATGGCGGTGGTAAAGCAGATAAACTTCCACGATGTTGAGGAGGCCCTTCCCGCATTCTTCACCATGGCGTTTATACCGCTTACCTACAGCCTTGTAAACGGCATAGCGCTTGGCCTTGTGACGCATACCTTTATCAATGTGTTCAGCGGCAAATGGCGAAGCGTCAGAAGGGGAACATATATTATGACGCTGCTGTTTGTATTGATGTTTGTGTTTATGTAATTTTTGCCGCCGGTAAAACGGCGGCTTTTTTTATCAAAATACACCGTAAACTATGGTATTTTTAACTTTAATGTGATAAAATCAGACGATAAAATAATTATTTTGAATGGAGGACTAATATGAAAGCCATAATTACAGTATTAGGTACAGATAAAGTTGGTATTATTGCAAAGGTTTGCTCCTTCCTGGCTGACCGTGAGATTAATATTCTTGATATTTCCCAGACAATAATTCAGGGGTATCTTAACATGCTTATGATAGTAGAAATGAACGAGACGGACGAGCGTTTTTCAGAAATAGCCGATGGGCTTGAAAAGCTTGGCAAGGATATCGGAGTTATAATTAAAATACAGCATGAGGACATATTTAATTCCATGCACAGAATATAATAGAAGGAGGCCTGACCAATGCTTTCAAGAATGGAAATCGTCGAGACCAATAAGATGATTAAGGAATCAAATCTCGACGTTAGAACAATCACTATGGGCATAAGCCTTCTGGACTGCGCTGACAGCGATATAAAAAAATTTAATCAGAAAATTTATGATAAAATTACTGGAAAAGCGGAAAACTTAGTTAAGACAGGCGACGATATAGCAAGACAGTACGGTATTCCCGTCGTAAACAAAAGAATTTCCGTAACTCCCATCGCTATTGCCGCCGCGGGCTGCAATACTGATTCATACGTATCGGTTGCGGAAACGCTTGACAGGGCCGCAAAGGAAGTTGGAGTAAATTTCATCGGCGGATTTTCCGCGCTCGTGCAGAAGGGCTGCGCACACGGCGATGAAATACTTATTAAATCCATACCAGAGGCGCTTGCTGCCACTGATATGGTATGCTCGTCAATAAACATCGGCTCATCAAGAAACGGACTTAACATGGACGCCGTAAAGGATATGGGCGAAATAATTTTAAAAACTGCCGAGCTTACAAAGGATAAGGACTGCATTGGCTGTGCAAAGCTTGTCGTTTTCTGCAATGCCGTTGAGGACAACCCCTTTATGGCAGGCGCTTTCCACGGCGTTGGAGAGAGGGACTGCGTAATTAATGTAGGCGTCAGCGGACCCGGAGTTGTAAAAAGAGCGCTGGAGCAGGTAAGGGACGCAGATTTTGAAACGCTGTGCGAGCAGGTAAAAAGAACGGCGTTTAAGATTACTAGGGCAGGGCAGCTTGTTGCTCAGGAGGCATCCAGGAGACTTGACGTGCCTTTTGGCATTATCGACCTTTCACTTGCCCCCACACCGGCAATTGGCGACTCCATAGCAGAAATTTTTCAGGAAATGGGTCTTGAGGAGGCAGGAGCGCCGGGCACAACCGCAGCGCTTGCAATTCTCAACGATAATGTTAAAAAGGGCGGCGTTATGGCATCCTCATACGTAGGAGGCTTAAGCGGCGCGTTTATACCAGTAAGCGAGGACCACGGCATGATAGAGGCCGCTGAAAAGGGAGCTCTTACGCTGGAGAAGCTTGAGGCAATGACCTGTGTATGCTCCGTTGGCCTTGATATGATAGCAATACCTGGCAGTACGCCGGCCTCGACAATTTCAGGCATTATTGCCGACGAGGCGGCAATCGGAATGATTAATAATAAAACAACGGCTGTGAGGATTATTCCCGTAATAGGAAAGGAAACCGGCGAGAGGGTAGAGTTCGGCGGACTTTTAGGCTATGCGCCGATTATGCCGGTAAATAAATTCTCCTGTGAGAAATTTATTGCAAGAGGAGGAAGGATTCCTTCGCCTATACACAGCTTTAAAAACTGATTTGGAGATGTTTGCATGATAACAGCGAATTTAAATCCCGAAAGAGTTTTTTATTACTTCGAACAAATTTCAAATATTCCAAGAGGAAGCGGAAACGAAAAGGCAGTAAGCGATTACTGCCTTTCGGTGGCTAGCGGGCTGGGCCTGTATTCGTACCGCGACGAGAAAAATAACGTCGTAATAAGAAAGCCGGCTTCAAAGGGATATGAGAACGCTCCGGGAGTAATAATCCAGGGACACCTTGATATGGTTTGTGAAAAGGATAAAAAGACAGAGCATGATTTTTTAACAGAGGGTATAAGGCTTATTGTTGATGGAGACTGGCTGAGGGCCGACGGAACAACGCTTGGAGCAGACGATGGCATAGCGGTGGCCATTGGCCTTGCGCTTTTGGAAGACAATTCGCTTGAGCACCCCGAGCTGGAATGCCTGTTTACAACCGATGAGGAGGTCGGAATGGGCGGAGCGCAGCACTTTGACGCTTCGGTTCTTCACGGGGAAAGGCTGATTAACATTGATTCTGAGGATGAGGGTGTTTTTGTTGTAAGCTGCTGCGGCGGGGCAAAGGCCGCCATAAGGATACCTGCCCAGTGGGAGGCCGTTCCCGAGGGGCTTGTCCCAGTGAATATAAAAATAAGGGGACTGCTCGGCGGTCATTCAGGCAGTGATATACACCTCCAGAGGGCGAACGCCAATAAGCTTATGGCCAGAATTATGCGTCAGACAGCTAAGCTGTTTTTCTATCGGCTTGTAAGTATAAACGGCGGGCTTATGGACAATGCTATTACAAGGGAAGCCGACGCGGTTATTATGATTGCCCCGGAGGATATTGAGGAGCTTGAGGACTTATGCGCACAGCTTGAGTCTGTTTTCAATACGGAGTATTCCGCCAGCGAGGACAGAATATATGTTGTTGCCGAAAGGTCTGAACAGAAATACGTTAAGGTTCTGGACGAGGACTGTGCCGGAAGAATTATTTACGCCCTTAATCTTATACCCTACGGCGTGCAGAGGGTAAGCCTTGAGATAAACGGACTGGTGGAAAGCTCAAACAATATTGGAATTGTAAAGACTAACGACGAGTATATTGAGCTTGTAAGCGCCGTAAGAAGCTCTCTTGCAACGGTTAAATACGACATTTTGGAAAGACTGTCGATAATTGCGGAGCTTGTAAACGGCCAGCTTATCATAAAATCACAATATCCGGGCTGGCAGTATAAACCTGACAGCCCGTTGAGAAATATCTGTGTTCAGGCCTATAAAGAAATGTTCGGCAAGGAGCCGCGCATTGAGGCTATACACGCAGGATTGGAGTGCGGCCTTTTGTCGTCAAAGGCGCCCAGTCTTGATATAATATCAATAGGACCTGAAATGCATGACGTTCATACGCCGATGGAAAGAATATCTATTTCCTCGGTTGAACGTACATGGAATTTTGTCAGGTTTGTGCTGTCAAAACTTAAATGAAATTCGGAGGAATAGACTTGAAGCTGCCATGGGATAAACAGTACCTGAAAATTTCATTTCATGTTATAGTTACCCTTATTGCCATTTACGCCATCGCGCTTTTGCTTAAAAACGCGCCCGCGGCCGTCATGAAGGTCGAGGGATTTTTGGAGGCGTCGGCCAGCGTGCTTTCTCCGCTTATAATAGCTGTCATATTTTCGTACATTGTGAACCCTGCGGTCGATTTGCTGCAGGGTTTTTGTGACAGAATGTCGAAAAAACAGAAAAAAAGAACCTTCAAAAAAAGAGTGGCAGGCACTGCTATCCTTTATCTTATACTGTTTTCCGGCATTATTCTGCTGATTATATTTGCCGTAACAGGAATAGGAGAGGCCGATTTGGGCCTTATTGAACAGAAAATAAGAAACTCCGTATTTGGCTTCACAAATACATTAAAGCAGCTGAACGTCAGGCTGTCAGAAATGGGCATTATTGAAAGCGAGGCCAGCATATTTGAGGGAATTATGAATTTCATTAAGGCAGGAATTGAACGCTTTTCAGGCTATTTCGCTCAAAGGGCTTCAGCCATTGGCTCGTTTGCTGTAGACCTGTTAATCGGCCTTACTGTGGCCTTTTACTTTCTTATGGAAAAGGAGAAAATTCTTTTTTACGGAAGGGATATAATAAAGACCGTCATGCCAAGGCATGCAGAGGGTATACTTGATTCGCTGTCAGAGGCGAATAAAATATTTTCGGGATATATCAGCGGACAGCTTACCGACGCTATAGTAATGGCAACGCTTATCAGCCTCAGCTTCCTTATAATCGGAATTGATTATCCTTTTATAATCGGCGTTATCTCAGGCTTTTCAAATCTTATTCCGTATGTGGGAGCCATAGTCGCCTTTTTGCTTGCCATAAGCGTAGCTCTGCTTGGCGGCACGCCGATGAAAGCGCTGTATGCGGCAATTGTAGTTATACTTCTGCAGCAGCTTGACAGCGTCGTTATTGTGCCAAAAATTGTGGGAGATAAGGTAAAGCTGCACCCTGTGCTTGTTATACTTGCCCTGTCGGTTTTTGGCGGTTTGTTCGGAATATGGGGAATGGTATTTGCAGTCCCGATAACAGCCCTTATAAAGGTGACTGTTGCCAGAATATATTGCCGCCGCAAAAATAGGGTGAAAAACCTTGAAATTTAGGGGGATTATATCTATAATAGCAATAGCGCCTTATACTTGATTGGAGGTAGATATAATGGCTGAAAAAGGACAGGTTACACAGGTTAAGCCTAATAATAAAGTTGTTGTTAAAATGCTTAGAACAGAGGCATGTGCCAAATGCCGTGCCTGTATGACGTTTTCATCAAAGGAAATGATACTTGAGGCATCCAATGAATGTGGAGCCTCGGCAGGGGACTGGGTTGAGCTTGAGCTCCAGCAGGATGGATTTTTAACGGCTGTGCTTATAATGTACGGATTTCCGTGTCTGGGCTTGCTTGCAGGCATTGTGGCAGGCTACTTTGGGCTGTCAAGGGTTATTCCCGGCTTCAACAGGGAGGTTTTAAGCTTCATCTGTGGCCTTATTGCACTGCTTATCTGTCATTTTGTAATTAAGAAAAACAATTACAGATGGGAAAATAACAAGAAATATACGCCGGTAGCGGCAAGAATGGCCGCGCCGCCGACAGAGGAAGAGTTGGAATATCAGCTTATTGCTAACGGAGAAAAATAATTTTTAGGCCCTGTATTTATACAGGGCCTTTTTTTATATATCCTTAAATACCGCTCCCTCGGCGGCCGATGTCACCAGCTTTGAGTAACGCTTTAAATAGCCGCCTACGCTGCGCTTTGGCGGGCCGCTCCATTTCTGACGGCGCAGGCTGATTATATCCTCATCGACAAGCAAATTAAGCTTGCGTCCCGGAATATCAATTTCTATTAAATCCCCGTCCTCAACAAAGGCTAATAATCCGCCTTCCGCAGCCTCGGGAGAAATATGGCCGATAACGGCTCCGTGGGATACACCGGAAAAGCGTCCGTCGGTGATAAGTGCCACGTGCCCGTCAAGTCCCTGTCCGGCCAGCACAGCGGTTGGGGTGAGCATTTCCTGCATTCCCGGCCCGCCCTTTGGCCCTTCATACCTGATTACAACTACGTCGCCTTTTTTAACCTGTCCCGCGAGTATGCCGTGCGCGGCGTCCTCCTCGCTCTCGTATATTTTAGCCGGGCCTGTATGAATCAGCATGTTTTCAAGGACAGCCCCCTGCTTGACAACAGCTCCGTCGGGACATAAATTTCCCTTAAGCACAGCAAGACCGCCGTCTCGCCACGGGTTCTCAAATTTGCGGATTACGGTTCCGTCTGCGCCTGCGCTTTCCTCAAGAATATCCTTAAGGGGTCTGTTTGTTACGCCGACAGTACTGCCGTTTATCAGTGCGTGCTTGTAAAGCTCCTTTAATATAGCCGATATTCCGCCGGCATCATATAAATCCTCCATGTATACAGGAGCTGCCGGATTAATTTTGCATAGCTGGGGCGTTTCTCTGCTTATTCCGTCAATATATTCAAGGCTGAGCTTAATTCCAAGCTCGTGGGCGATTGCCGGAAGATGCAGCATTGTGTTTGTCGAGCAGCCTATGGCCATTTCAGCATGAAGGGCGTTGTCAAAGGCTTCCTTGGTAAGTATGTCGCTGGGGCGCCGGTTCTCACGCAGTACCTCCATAACCTGCATGCCGGCGGTTTTGGCAAGCCGCCTTCTTTCAGATGTTACGGCAAGTATTGTGCCGTTTCCGGGAAGCGCCAGTCCAAGAACCTCGCTCAGGCAGTTCATGGAGTTGGCTGTATACATTCCAGCACAGGAGCCGCAGCCGGGGCAGGCATGGTTTTCAAATTCCTTTATGTCCCTGTCTGTATACTCGCCTATGCTGTATTTTCCTACGGCCTCCGTCAGGTCGGTTCCGGCAACCCTTCGGCCGCCTACCTTGCCGGCCTGCATGGGGCCTCCGCTGACAAATACGCAGGGTATGTTCAAACGGCAGGCAGCCATAAGCATACCGGGAACAATTTTATCGCAGTTGGGTATAAATACAGCCGCGTCAACGGGGTTTGCCATCAGCATCGCTTCTATACTGTCGGCTATAAGCTCCCTGCTTGGCAGGGAATATTTCATTCCAATGTGGTCCATCGCAATTGCGTCGCATACGCCGATTGTATTAAACTCAAAGGGGACTCCGCCGCCCATTCTTATTCCTGCCTTTACAGCCTCGGCTATATCATTCAGATGAATGTGCCCCGGAACAAAATCGTTTTTTGAATTAACGACAGCTACAAAGGGCCTTTCCATTTCAGTGTCTGTCAATGAAACAGCCTTAAGCATGGCGCGCTGGGGAAGGGCGAGAGGCCCCTTTTTTATAGTATCACTTCTCATATGGGCAGCTCCTTTTCAGATTTTCACGCATTACCTCAATTATGACCGAGGGGTCCTTTTTAGCAAGCCCCTCATCCATGGCCTGGTCGTATATTTCCTTTGCCTTGGCAGCTATTGGAATATCGCACTCAGACTTCATTGCCATGTCGCTTATCAGGTTAAAGTCCTTTACCATGAGCTCAAGTCCCGACTGGGCGTCAAAATTACCGGGTATTATATATTTTTCAACGGACCGCTCAAGCATCCAGCTTCGTCCCCATGATGTAGACAGGGCCTTATATAAGGCCGTCAGGTCAATGCCGGCCCTCTCGGCAAGCAGCATTCCCTCGCATACAACGGCCTGATTGACCCACGTCATAAGCTGGTTTATCAGCTTTGCCTTTTGTCCCGAGCCTGACGGCCCCATATACTGTATGTTTTTTCCGCACATATTTAATAGCGGCATGGCTCTTTCAAAAGCCTGTTTTTCGCCTCCAGCCATTATTGTAAGGGTTCCGGCCTCAGCTCCGGCGCTTCCGCCGCTTACAGGGCAGTCCAGATAGAAGGCCCCGGCGTTATTAAACATTTCATTAACGCCTATGGCTGTATCAGGAGATACAGTACTGAAATCTAAGATAACCGTTTCCTTGTTAATATAAGGGACAACAGTTTGAGCAACTGCGCGGACAGCCTTGTCCTCAGTTAGATTAAAGCATACGAAATCGGCGGAGGATACTGCACGGCCAATATTTTCAGCGAACTGCGCGCCCATTGCCATCAGCTCGTTTACATGGGGCTTGTCCTTAGTACGGTTCCATATAACAAGGGATTTGTTTTTCAAAAGTATGTTTTTTGCCATTCCAAAGCCCATTTCGCCTATGCCGATAAATAATGTATTCATGAAACACCTGTCTTTCTTTCATATTTGAGAATATCATAAATAGACTCCATTTTTTGATTAGGAGCCATGGAATGTCAGAATATCGGATCCTCGCCCACATTCAGATTTAAATTGGTTATGGCGTGGTGAAGATGTATGGACATGGCGTATTTCGCGCCGGCGGCGTCACGCTTTTTTAAAAATTCCATCAGAAGGCCGTGGTCCCTCAGGGTGTCCTTGGCCAGTATGTCCTCCGCCGGAAGCTGGCAGCCGTCGTTAAGCATTATGGACTCCTTTACGGCCCTGTTTACAACGGGAAGAAGCCTCATCATAAAATCATTATGTGAGGCCTGCACAATCGCACGGTGGAATTCCTGGTCTATTTCTGTTCTGTCAATTCCCTTAAGTATTGTTTTTTCAACCTCATGGCCAATCTCAAATATATTCTCAAGCTCGCTGTCGGTTGCCCTTCGGCAGGCTATAGCCGCAATCTCAGGTTCAAAAAGAAGCCTGGCCTCATATAAATCCTTAAGATGGACTCTAATTCTCTCCATGCTTTCCAGCCCGAAATCACTGAAGGACTGCATGTCGGAATTAATAAAGGTTCCCTTACCGCGGTATACCTCCAAAACTCCCTGTGAAGCCAGTATTCTGATGGCCTCCCTAAGCGTAGCGCGGCTTACGCCAAGCTGTGAGGACAAAATATTTTCGTTCGGGAGCTGTTCTCCCGGCTTAAACTCCTTTTCTTCAACTATCAGTCTGTATATATCGTCGGCAACCTGCTGAACAAGGCTTTTTTTCTTTATCATTTCTCCAACTCCTTTACTCAATTATAGTTGCAAAATCAATTATTGACAATATTACTTGTATACTTTTTAGACAAGTTTGCGGTTTCAATTTTGGTTAAAACAGAGATTGTTGCCTAATTGATGCCATATTTACGGTATTTTCATTGACAGCAAGGGATTTGTGTGATAATTTGTATTCAGACAAGTAAATAACTTGACTGACAAATTGCGAGGAGGAGATTATATGAAAGAGTACAGTCAAAACGTGACCAACGGTGTGGAGAGGGCTCCCAACAGGTCGCTGTTCTACGCGCTTGGCCTGACCAAGGCCGAAATGGAAAGGCCTTTAATCGGTGTTGTTTCGTCTAAAAACGAAATTGTTCCAGGGCACATGAATTTGGATAAAATTTCAGAGGCAGTTAAGGCGGGAATAAGAATGGCGGGTGGAACTCCTATTGAATTTCCTGCCATCGCGGTATGCGACGGTATTGCCATGGGGCATATCGGAATGAAATATTCCCTTGTTACAAGGGATTTAATTGCAGATTCTACCGAAGCAATGGCACTGGCGCACCAGTTTGACGGTCTGGTAATGATACCTAACTGTGATAAAAACGTACCGGGGCTTCTTATGGCGGCAGCCAGAATAAACGTGCCGACTATTTTCTGTTCCGGAGGGGCAATGCTTGCTGGGACGCTCAGCGACGGCAGAAGAACCTGTCTGTCCCATATGTTTGAGGCGGTAGGCGCGTATAAGGCAGGCAGGCTTGACGCTGACGGACTTCAGGAATATGAGGAGAACGCATGTCCCTCCTGTGGCTCCTGCTCAGGAATGTACACGGCCAATTCAATGAACTGCCTGACTGAGGCAATCGGAATGGGACTTAGGGGAAACGGAACCATACCGGCTGTATATTCGGCTAGAATACGTTTGGCTAAGGAAACAGGAATGAAGATTATGGAGCTGGTTGAAAAGGACATCAGGCCAAGGGACATAATGACGAAGGAAGCCTTCCATAATGCCGAGACAATCGACATGGCACTTGGCTGCTCCACAAATACAATGCTGCATCTGCCTGCAATCGCGCATGAGTGCGGCATAGAAATGGATTTGGATTTTACCAACGAGATTTCAAACAGAACGCCTAATCTATGTCATCTCGCTCCTGCCGGAGACGCGTATATAGAGGACCTTGACAAGGCAGGCGGAGTTTACGCGGTTATGAAGGAGCTGGCGGAGGCCGGACTTATTAAGACGGACCTGATAACCTGCACGGGAAAAACAATTGCCGAAAATATTGCCGACGCGGTAAATCTTAACGAGGAAATAATAAGGCCCATTGACAGGCCGTTTATGAAAACCGGCGGCATTGCGGTGCTTAGGGGAAATCTTGCTCCCGAGGGCTGTGTTGTAAAGCAGGCCGCCGTTGCAGAGGAAATGCTTGTACATAGCGGGCCCGCTAGGGTTTTTGACTGTGAGGAGGACGCAATAAAGGCGATTTATGACGGAAAAATTAAGCCGGGTGACGTTGTTGTTATCCGCTATGAAGGACCTAAGGGCGGACCCGGAATGAGAGAAATGCTGAACCCTACGTCGGCAATAGCCGGAATGGGCCTGGATAAGGAGGTTGCGCTTATTACTGACGGACGTTTCTCAGGGGCCACCAGAGGGGCGTCAATTGGACACGTATGTCCCGAGGCTGCGGTTGGCGGACCGATAGGCCTTGTTGAGGAAGGGGATATTATCTCCATAGACATACCGGGAAGAAAGATTGACGTGCAGGTCGGCAGCGATGAAATGGAAAAACGCAGGGCGCAGTGGAAGCCCAGACAGCCTAAGGTGACAACAGGCTATGCGGCAAGATATGCCAAGCTGGTTTCAAGCGCTTCAAAGGGAGCTGTGCTCGAATAATTAGTATTATTATGCGGGTATAAAATGCCCGCATGAATTTTGAAACGGGATGATGTAATCTATTAAAGTATTGGGGGATTTCATCGCCCATATATCAGAAGGGTGAGAATATGAAATTTGTAGAAAAGCTTGCCGCTCTGGCAGGCAAATATATGGCGGTTATTGTACTTATTGTTACTTGTATTTCTTTGTTTTTCTCACAGGCAATGACATGGATTAAGGTAAGCTGGGTAAATCCGCTGCTTATGATTGTTATGCTTGGCATGGGACTTACGCTCAAAATGTCGGATTTTGCGGAATGCTTTAAAAAGCCCAAGGGCGTTATAGGACAGACAATACTTCGTTTTGTTGTCACACCGTTTATAGCGCTGGGGCTTTCTAAAATATTTAAGCTTTCTCCGGAGCTTACGGTTGGCTTTCTGCTGGTGGCGGTATGCCCAGGCGGAACTGCGTCCAATGTTATGACGTATCTTGCAAAGGGGGATGTTGCCCTTTCTGTCGCAATGACGGGGGTATCAACCTGTCTGGCTCCGGTGCTGACGCCAATGCTTACCTTGCTTTTTGTGGGGGAAAAGCTTGATGTAAGCTTTGCAAGTATGTTCTTTTCCATAGTTAAGGTTGTAGTGGTTCCTATTGTTTTGGGCGTTATTTTAAACAAGGCGCTTCCAAAGCTCAGTGAGAAGCTCCAGAAAATACTTCCGCTGGTTTCGGTAATAGCCATTACTTTGATTGTAGGAGCAGTTGTTTCAAACAATGCTGCCAAAATTATGGAGGCCGGAATTGTAATCGTTGTTGTGGTAGCGCTGCTTAATATAAGCGGATACATAACAGGCGGACTGCTTGGAAAGGCGCTGGGCTACGGACAGCCTCAGATAAATGCCATTGCGATAGAGACCGCCATGCAGAATTCAGGACTTGCCACCTCATTGGCAATAGCTAACTTTGCGGCTATGCCTATGGCTGCCATTCCGGGAGCTGTTTTCAGCGTATGGCATAATGTATTCGGCGCGGTTATAGCAAATCTTATGGCAAAGAGCGTGGATAAAAGGGCGGCGGACAGCCATGCCGAATAAATATACTGTAATAGATGAGAGAAGCTGGAATCGGAGCGCACACTGTGCCGTATTCAGAAACTGTGTTGAGCCGATGTTCTGCGTTACCTTTGAACTTGATATAACCAATTTTTTAAATATGGTCAGAACAAAGGGTTATTCTTTTACAATGGCGATGATATACGCAGTCGGCAGATGCGCCAACAGCATTGCTGAATTCAGATACCGTTTTATAAACGGAGAAATTGTACTTTATGATAGGATAGACACATCGTTTACATATCTGGGCAGAGGCGAGGAGCTGTTTAAGATGGTAAACGTGAGAATGGCAGACACTCTTGAGGACTATGTCCATACGGCGGCAAGGACGGCCAAGGAGCAGAAGGAATTCTTTACAGGCCCCCCTGGAAATGATGTTTTTGTTTTCTCGCCCCTGCCGTGGGTGTCCTACACTCATATTTCACATACCAACCAGGGCAGGCACGACAATGCTGTACCTATGTTTGACTGGGGTAAATATTTTGAGAGGGACGGAAAAATAATACTTCCGTTTTCAGTTCAGGCCCACCATTCATTTGTAGACGGAGTACATATAGGAATGCTGGCGGAAAGCCTGCAGAGATATTTAAACAAATAAAAAAATGGACTGCCTGAAGGGCAGTCCTATTTGTATTTTGAAGAATTTAAATTTGTAACTATACAATTTGCCGTTTTGTAACGCGCCTACCCAATTTAGTAGTAAACGAACTTGTAGAGGTTAAGGTTTACTTTTTTATTGTTATTGGCTTAGGGCCGTCATCAGTCTCATTTTTGGGTTCCGTTGCCAATGTCAGCATAATATCCCCGTAAAGGTCGGCAACATTATTTTTCCAGTTGCGGCATATTGTCCTGGCCTGGTCCTTAGTGGCTACGTTAATGCTTATTTCCATAAGGGACGTTGTTCCGTCGCTGTCGTATACTCCGCACTTTACCGTATATTCATTGTTCATTTCCTGAAAATAGTTGGCCGTTACAGCATATTCGGCTCTTATCCTTTTGGAATTTTCCTTGGCGTATGTGTTTATTACAGTTTTGGCGTAGTTCGATATGTGCTTAATAAAATAATTCAGCGTATCCTCTCCGTCAGCCGTTATTGTGTAGCGGGTGCTGTTGTTTTCAGTGATCATCTCAAGAAGGCCACTGTCAACAAGCTCCGAAAGGTACTGCTGAATACTGAAATAGTCCATCAGGTTTTTCTCAAGGGCAAACTGGCATATTTCACTGTTTGAGAGAGGAATCTCTATTTTTTCGATTAAATACAATATAATGAGCTTGTTTTCTGCCAAAGCCCTTGTATTGTCGTACATATTGACCACCGCCGATGAAATTTTAGACTAGATTTATATTATAAACTATTGTTATTAATTATACAATTATCTATTTCAACAATTTTCCCTGATAACTTTCATGCATTTTCATTTTTTTGTGTATCTCATTTAAAACACCGCGCTTGTCCATGCTCCATGTTGGCTGCACCAGCTCGCTGCGGTTTCCGTCGCCTGTCAGCCTGTGAATTACAATATTGGGCGGCATATGTTCTATCATATCAATGACTGTGTCTGTGTATTCGTCCCTCGTCATAACATGAAAGGGCTTATTTAGGTACATCTCATGCAGCCTTGTGCCTCTGATAATATGAAGCAGCTGAAGCTTTATACCGTCAGTTCCGGCGTCGGCGGCAAATTTAACAGAATTTCTCATATCGTCTCTTGTTTCGCCGGGAAGCCCCAGTATTATATGGGTAACGGTTTCTATATTCCTTTCCTTAAGCTTTTTCATTGCTGAAGTATATACGGAATTTTCGTAGCCCCTGTTTATCAATCTGGCGGTTTCCTCATTGGAGGTCTGAAGGCCGAACTCTACCCAAAGGTGGGTTTCCTTATTAAGTCTGTCCAGCAGTCCGACAACATCGTCACCCATACAGTCCGGCCTTGTCGCTATTGCAAGTCCGTCAATTCCGTCGCAGGAAAGCGCCTCACGATACTTTCTCTCCAGCTCCTCAGCTGGCGCATAGGTATTGGTAAACGCCTGAAAATACGCTATATATTTAGCCTCCGGCCATTTATCAGATAACCGCTGCCTGGACAGCTTAAGCTGTTGTGCAATTGGCAGCTCCGCCGACGGAGCAAAATCGCCTGAACCGCTGCCACTGCAGAATATACAGCCGCCGTTACTGATATGCCCGTCCCTGTTTGGGCAGGTAAAGCCTGCGTTTACCGACAGCTTTACGGTTTTCGCGCCAAAGGTTTCCTTAAGATGGTCACTTAATGAGTTATATGGTTTCATTTTAATACCTCCACTAATATAATAACCTGTCCCGGCTCATTTGTAAAATCGAAATTTGTATAGTATAATTAGCCAAAGGCAGGTGATACGGATGGAAGAGGCTCTCATGCTCGAAGGAGCCGTTGAAGATGTGATTTTTTATAACGATGATAACGGCTATGCCGTTTTCGATTTTAAATCTGACGATGGGGATGAATTAATCTGCGTCGGTACCGTTCCTCAGATAAGAAGGGGCGATACCTTCAAGCTTTCCGGGGGAATGGTTATACACCCAACCTACGGCATGCAGTTTAAGGTCGAGTATTATGAAAGAATGGTGCCTACTACGGCCGCTGCCATTGAGAAATATCTCTCCTCCGGCGCCGTAAAGGGAATAGGGCCTAAGACGGCTAAAAAAATAGTAGACAAGTTTGGCGCAGCCACATTTTATGTTATAGAGGAAAAGTTTGACAGGCTGGTTGAGATAAAGGGTATAACCTACGACAAGGCGCTGGCCGTTCATAATTCATTTTGCTCACAAAGGGACGTAAGGAAGGTAATGCTGTATTTGCAGGAATACGGCGTCTCGCCTGCCTACGCCATGAAAATATATAAAAAATACGGTTACAGGACCATAGACGTTATAAAGGAAAACCCCTACAGAATGGCCGAGGACGTAGTAGGCATAGGCTTTAAAATTGCAGACAGGATAGCCTATTCAATGGGGATACCGCAGGATTCTCCCTACAGGATAAAATCAGGTATTAAATATATACTTAACACGTCGCTTACCGACGGCAATGTCTTTATGCCGAGGGAAACGCTCATCAAGCAGGCCGGTGAGATACTTGATGTTGACGGGGATACGGCCAATAACTGCCTGCGGGAGCTTCAGATTGAGCATAAGGTGTTTAATGAGAAAATAGACGATATAGACGCCGTATATCTTATGCCCATGTATTATACTGAAATAGCCGCCGCGAAAAAACTGCTTGAGCTGTCATTTTTCCATGATGACGCCGACATGGACAAAATAAATGAGAAAATCGACAGCGTGGAGGACAAAACAGGAATATACCTTGCCAGCCAGCAGAGAGAGGCGGTAATTGAGGCTATGAAGGAGGGAGTTCTTGTAATAACAGGAGGTCCCGGAACAGGTAAAACAACTATAATTCATACGATAATACAAATATTTAAAAGCGGCGGAATGGAGGTTGTTCTGGCGGCGCCAACGGGCAGGGCCGCCAAAAGAATGACGGACACAACTGGAATTGAGGCTAAGACAATACACCGCATGCTGGGAATGGCCTATACCGATGAGGACAGCGGAAGACAGAAGTTTGAGAAAAATGAGACGGAGCCGATAGATGCGGATGTGGTTATAATAGACGAGGTATCAATGGTTGACATGCAGCTTTTTAATAACCTGCTTAAGGCCGTTGAGCCGGGAACAAGGCTTATCCTTGTGGGGGATGCCAACCAGCTTCCGTCTGTAGCCGCAGGAAACGTCCTTAAGGACATAATAAAAAGCGGAAAAATCAAGGTGGTTCGTCTGACGGAAATTTTCAGGCAGGCAAGGGAAAGCGCTATTATTATGAACGCCCATAGAATAAACGGCGGGGCCGAGCCTGTAATGAACGGCAGCGGCACGGATTTCTTTTTTGTAAACGCCTCCTACGCTCCGGATATACCGTCAAAAATTGTGGAGCTTATAACAAAAAGGCTTCCGTCCTTTACAGGAGTGGATTCGTTTTCGGATATGCAGGTGCTCACTCCCATGCGCAAGGGCGATATAGGGGCGGCAGGGCTTAATAAAACCCTTCAGAGGGCGCTGAACCCTCCGTCACAAAAAAAGAACGAATATGAAACGCCGTCGGGTATTCTGCGCGAGGGCGATAAGGTAATGCAGATTAAAAACAATTATAATATAGCCTGGAAAATAGAAAATGAGGCCGGACGACCGATAGACGACGGTACAGGTATTTATAACGGAGATATGGGCATTGTTAAATCAATCAATAAGCAGGCTGAAACGGTGACTGTGGTCTTTGACGATATGAGACAGGCTGTTTATGAGTTTTCTGCTCTGGACGAGCTGGAGCTTGCCTATGCCGTCACAATACACAAGTCCCAGGGAAGCGAGTATCCGGTTGTCATTATTCCGATTCACAGCGGCCCTCCTATGCTTATGTCAAGAAACCTTCTTTATACGGCTGTGACAAGAGCCAAAAAATATGTAATAATTGTAGGGCTTAAAAGCTCTGTTAACCGTATGGTTGCCAACGACAGGGAGGTAAGCAGGTATTCCGGCTTTGCCTATAGGCTGGAGAGCCTTTATGATTTTATGCTTGAAACAGGTGAGAATAATGAGGGAGTATCTTTGTAAGCTTATATTTCCCGAAAACTGTGTTTTCTGCCAAAGGCCGACAAAGCTGCACAGTGCAGAGCCAAGGCTTTGTGAGCAATGCGCAGAAAATATGCCCTTTCTGAACAATTTGTCAAGCCTTGACCATGAGGAGCCGGGAATTATCAGAGGCGTCAGCGTGTTCAGGTACGAGGCGGTTAAGGCTTCTGTATTCAGATTTAAATATGACGGCTATAGGTCCGATGGAGAGGCGCTGGCAGAATATATGGCCAGATATGTTATTGATAATGCTCTTATGGATATACTGTCGGCGGATATTCTTGTTCCCGTACCTCTGTGGAAAAAGAAAGAGAAAAAAAGAGGCTTTAACCAGTCTGCTGTTATTGCGGAGACAGTATCGGGGCTTGTTGATGTGCCGCATATTGACGACCTGCTTGTAAGAACAAGGGAAACAGCCGCTCAAAAGGGGCTTGACAGAAACAGAAGGCGAGAAAATCTGAGAGGCGCCTTTCGGCTTAACGAAAATTATAACATTAACGGAATGAGAATTGTTTTAATAGACGATATTTACACAACGGGAAGCACAATTTTTGAGTGCGCCAAAACGCTTTACGCGGCTGGCGCCGGGGAGGTAATGTACCTTGCGCTGTCATCTCCCGGCGCCCAAATGGATGAAATTGAATATGATGACAAAAGCCTTATCGGGCCGTTTGGAAAAGGGGATTAAATGTGAGTTTTCACATTTTATCCCTTTTTATTACTGCTGAAATAGTCCGACAAAACCTTAAGGCTTTCTTCTCTGAGTACTCCGGCTGTAACCTCAGGCCTAAATGGGGAATTTTCAAATACCGTTTTGCAGCATTCGTTTCCGTCCTCACCGAGAATTTCGCATAAATCTATGTCGCTTGCGCCGTAAACAAGCCTGCCAAGCTTAGTCCAAACCATAGCTCCGCAGCACATGAAGCACGGTTCACAGCTGGAATACATAGTGTAAGCGCTTAAATCGGTAATATGCGTTTCGGCACAGAACCTGCGTATCAGCCCTGCCTCGGCATGAAAAGTCGGATCTGTCGCGGTATAAATCTGATTTTCGTTTGTATAAACTATCTCCCCGTCCTTTACAAGTACGGCGCCAAAGGGCTCGTTTCCGTGCTCTACAGCCGCTTTTGACAGTTCAATTGCCTTTTGCATAAAATACTCGTCTGTTTTCATAATTCATTGTCTCCTTTAAATAAAATCCTACGAAAAATTTTATCATGCTTTGCCCAGTATGTATATGCCGAGGCGGCTTTTATTTTTATGTAATTATAAGCACGCTCGGTGAATAGATTATTTAAAGGGATTGTCCCAAAGTACGAAAGGAGAGTTGATGGATGAACTGGCACAGTAAAACGCCCGACGAAACCGAGCTTCTGCTTCAAACAAACGTGAACAGGGGATTAGATGAGCTTGAGGCGGAAAAGAGACTGGAGGAAAACGGCGAAAATACAATTGGCGGTGAAATCAGGCATAAAAGCTTTATAAAGAAGTTCTTTGAACAGCTCAACGACGTTATGATAATTATACTTCTGGCGGCCTCTGCGGCGTCATGTGGGGTGTCGTATCTTAAGGGAGAGGCGGATTTCACTGACTCGCTGATTATTATTATGATAGTCGTGCTTAACGCCCTGCTGGGAGTTATACAGGAAAATAAGGCGGAAAGGGCGATTGAGGAGCTGAAAAAGATGTCCGTACCCCATGCTAAAGTGCTTAGGGAAGGGCATATAAAGGAAATATCCTCACAGAACGTAGTTCCGGGGGACATCCTAGTGCTTGAGGCGGGCGACATGGTACCGGCCGACGCAAGGCTGGTCAGCGCCAGCTCACTGAAAACAGACGAGTCCGCACTGACTGGAGAATCACTTCCGGTGCTTAAGGAACCTGACCTTAAGCTTGGCGATGACACACAGGCCGGTGACAAAAAGAATATGGTGTTTTCCTCAACCTATGTAACCTATGGAAAGGGACGGGCAATAGTCACATCTACCGGAATGGATACGGAGGTTGGAAAAATTGCCGCTATGATTGCCGGCGGTGAGAAAAATGAAACTCCGCTGCAGAAGAGGCTGGACAGCACTGGAAAAATACTCGGAATATCGGCTGTAGGTATATGCGCGCTTATATTCATTATAGGAATAGTAAGAAAATACGCCCCCTTTGATATGTTTATGACCTCAATAAGCCTTGCTGTAGCGGCCATTCCCGAGGGGCTTCCCGCTATTGTCACAATTGTGCTCGCCATAGGGATGCAGGCAATGTCAAAGAAAAATACGATTGTCAGGACTTTGCCGGCTGTTGAAACTCTTGGCTCAGCCCAGGTTATTTGTACGGATAAAACAGGAACGCTCACTAAAAACAAAATGAAGCTTGTAAAAATAACTGACTGCAAAGAGAATACAAGCCTCAACGATAAAAAGTTTATTATCAGGCTGGCTTCGCTGTGCACAGATTGTTATTACGAGGACAGGCATTTTATCGGAGAGCCTACGGAGGTTGCGATTGCCGAGGGCGCGGAGGAAATGGGCGAAAAAAAGGACAGGCTTGAAACCATAATGCCAAGGCTTGAGGAAATACCGTTTTCATCAGAAAGGAAAATGATGACGACAGTCCACGACTTTGGAAACGGACGGAACCTGTGCATTACAAAGGGAGCTCCTGAAAGAGTCTTAAAGCTGTGTACGTCCTATGCCGACGGAAGCAGGATTGACGAGGCTGAACTAAGACGGCTGGAGGCTGTGAACGAATCCATGACATCGCAGGCTCTGAGGGTTTTGGCTGTGGCATATAAGGAAACGGATAAAAGGGATAAAGCCTATGAGAAAAACCTTATATTCGCCGGGCTTATAGGAATGATTGACCCTCCGAGGGAGGAGGCTGAGCAGGCTGTAAGGGAATGCAGGAAGGCCGGAATTAAGGTTGTAATGATTACAGGAGACCATGCGCTTACGGCAAGGGCCATAGCTGAAAAGACCGGAATTTATGAGGAGGGCGACCGTGTAGTAACCGGAACGGAGCTTGAGGCCATGACCCAGGCCCAGCTGGACGGCACGCTGGAGAAAATCACGGTTTTTGCGAGGGTATCCCCGGAGCATAAGCTGAAAATTGTAAATGCCTACAAGAGAAAGGGAAAGGTAGTTGCCATGACAGGCGATGGAGTAAATGACGCGCCTGCGCTAAAAGCCGCGGATATAGGCTGCGCTATGGGCAAAAACGGAACCGACGTGGCAAAGGGGGCGTCGGACATGATAATTACCGATGATAATTTTGCAACAATCGTAAGTGCCGTTGAGGAAGGAAGAATAATATACAATAATATCAGAAAGGCCGTGCATTTTTTGCTTTCAAGCAATATCGGGGAAATACTCACTATTTTTACTGCCATGGTGTTCGGGTGGAGCACGCCCCTGCTGCCGATACATCTGCTGTGGGTAAATCTGATTACCGATTCGCTGCCGGCGATTGCGCTGGGGCTTGACAGACCGGAGGAGGACGTGATGGAGGCAATGCCCATTGCCACTGATAAAAGCCTGTTTTCAGGTGGACTTGGTTTCAGAATTGGCTGCGAGGGCTTTATGATAGGCTTTTTGGCGCTGATCGCCTTTGGTATCGGTCATAAATATTATGACGCCGGGGAAATACATAATATCAGCCGTACAATGGCCTTTGCCGTTTTAAGTATATCACAGCTTGTACACGCCTTTAATATGCGTACCGACAAATCAATATTCAAAATCCATATATTAAGCAATAAATATCTTTGTCTGGCCTTTGTTGTCGGTATTGCCATGCAGATGAGTGTAATAATGGTTCCGGTTCTCTCGAGCATATTTGCCGTGTCGGCATTAAGTCTCAAGCAGTGGGCTATAGTAATGGGGCTTTCCTTCATACCGGTAATTTTTGTGGAGTTTGAAAAAGCAGTGCTGGGCAAAAAATAAAAAAAGACATGATAACTTTCTGTAACCGATGTTTGTCCCCGGAATACTATATATAAACGGGACAGGCAAAGGCGGTGAACAAAATGAAAGAGCTCGCTTACAGATACTACTGCGAGGGCTGGGGCTGCGGCCAGTGCATAATAAAAGCCGCCGATGAGAAATTCTCGCTCGGCCTTAAGGGAGAACTTCTTAAGGCCGCGTCGGCGGCTGGAAATGGCTTTGGCTACGGAGGGCTGTGCGCTGTTCCCGCAGCAATTGTGCTTATATTCGGATACATGTTTGACGAAAGCACATTTAAACGGCTGCGGCTGCAGTTTCTGGACGAATTCAGCAGAAAATACGGTTCCTTTAACTGCTGCCAGTTAGCGGGGAACTGCGGCTGCGCAAGCCTTATAGCTGACGCGGCGGATATGGCTGAAAGACTAATCAGCGCGGAGCTGAATAGTTAAGCGTCTTCAGAAGGCAGCTCAGCCTGCTCATGTACGGCATTTACTGAAGCAGAGGGGGCTTTTGCTTCCTCGGCCGCAGCAATGCGGGCCTTAAGCAGCTCGTTTTCCTTGGACAGAGCTTCGTATTTGGCTCTCCATCTGGCAGATACTGCGGCAATTTCTTCATTACGTCTGGCAAGGGTCTGGGACAGCTCTCCGATCTGGTCGGTCATGGTTACAAGCTGCTCCTCATACTCGGCCGCCTTGAGACTTGTATCCCTGACAGGCTTATCCTGTACAGGCACCGGCTCATCAGCGGCGATACCGCTTGGTATAAAGCTGGGATGCAGGTCGCAAACAACAGGAAATGTGCTGTCGTAGGTGTCCAAAATCACCTCGTCGGCAGCAAAGCCGCTGTTTTTGTAAAAATCAAGGTACTCGGCCTTTGAGCAGGAAGAATTGATTTTTACTCCAAGATTTTTCGCCAAGGAAAAGGCCCTGCCGCTTTCGTCAGAATACATCGCATAAGACTTGGTTTCGTTGTATATAAGGGCATAAAGCCTGCTGTCACAGTAAAAAAGCGCGCAGCTGCCGGACAGCTGACCCTCCCATATTACACGCGCTTTGGACTGCACGCCGGCCCTTATGCCCTTATATATAAGCTGAGATGAAAACATGCCCTGCGCAAGATACAAAATGTGGCTTTCACCGCCGCGTGTAAGTATCGAAATGTCTGAGCAGGGAAGATTGGTGGCCAGAAGGTTTTCGCTTTCCGTAAGGCCGCCGCTGCGTAAATCCAATGAACGGTACTTAATCGTCTTATCGGAAAGCCTGTAATAGATTTTTATGTTTTCTGGGCTCTCCCGCCCAACAAAATAAGCGGTGCTGCCAAAGGGCATTATATCCGCGATTTTAAGCGGGGGCGCCCAGTTTTCTTTGTTCATGGAACGTACGTATAGCGTTTCCAGCCCTTCGTCGCCGCTTTTTACGCTGTAAAGTATGTGGACGGCCTCTCCAATGGTAAAGAAGGACATCTTGGAATAGCTTGTGTCGGCGTCCTGGGATATGAGCTTTGAAACCCAGCGGCTGTAATTGTAAAAGCACAGGGTAACACCGCCGGAGCCCTTGCACAGCAGATAAATCCCGCTGTCAGAGCACCAGAGGGAAAACATGGGGTATACGTTTTCTATAATTTTTGTCGGCTGGGCGTTAAGCCCTTTTTGTATTTGACGGCAGAATACCGCGTTGCCGCTGTAATAAAAGATGAAAAGCCGGTCGTCTTTTGTACGGACAGCCTTTATATTTTGTGTCTGCATTTTTATCACCTCTGAACAAGTATATTTTCATTTGGAGAGGATAATAACAAAAAATGACACATATTTGAAAATAAATCACTATTATTGCGCAAATGTCAAAATGGCTTTGTAAAACTGAGGTGCAGATGTTATAATATAAAAAACAGAAACTTTACTGAATAAGTGCTTTTCAGGGGGAATTGATATGACCACGGACAGTCTGCTTTGCGAAAAGACGCGTGATATATGCAGAAAGTATATATTGCAGCCAAATATAGAAGATGAGGATATTCCGCTTATTTCTGATAATATTGTAGTCATAGGCACCGGAAAGGCAGAATTTTTCACATCTAAGGCCGAGGTTTTTAAACATTTGGATATTGTGGCTGAACAGTCAAAGGGCGTAGCCTTTGATATAATAGACGAGTGGTATGAGGCCAGAAGGATCACAGATACGGTATATATAGTTTACGGCGGTCTGTGGGTGAAGGAAAAATGCAGCGATGACAGTCCAATATATGTTGAAATGAATACTCGTATAAGCGCTGTATACAGGTTTGTTAAAAACGGTTGGGAAATAGTGCATTTTCATCAGTCAATGGCTAATGAGGAACAGAAGGATGATGAATACTATCCCAAATCCCTGTCTGAGCAAGCCAGGGCTGCCTTTGAGGTGGCGCAGATTTTCAAAAAGAAATCGGAGCTTGACTCAATGACAGGCCTTTATAACAGCGGGAATTTTAAGTATTACGCCAAAAATATGCTGGAGGAGTGCGACAAGGCCTACTTTTATACCTTTGATTTAGACTTCTTTAAAAACATAAACGACACTCATGGCCATTTCGCAGGCGACAGTATTATAGCGCTGTTTGCCGAGCTGCTCAGAAATTATTTTCCTAAGAACGCGGTTATCGGCAGAATAGGCGGGGATGAGTTTGCAGTAATTGAAAGGGCGGGAAAGGCTGACTTTTACGATAGGCTTAACGCTCTTCAGGAAGAGTTTAAGGACAGGGCCTCAAAGCTAATAATAACGGACGAATATCCAACATACTCATGCGGAATTGCCGAATATTCCGGGGGAAGCCCAGGCTTTAAGGAACTTATGATTATGTCTGACAGAGCTCTTTATATGGCTAAAAGGCACAGGGCGTCATACTATTTCTGGAATGGTGAAAATAAATAGAAATAATAAAAGGCCGGAGCTCCGGCCTTTTTTATATGTATTACTTTTTACATTCCTCGCAGGGATGGGACTCCCTCCAAAGGTTTTCCGATGTTTCAGCCCATTTTGCGGCAACGTCTGTGCATTTTCCGCAGAGAACATGAACGTCCTCGGGCGATTCCATATCCGTTGAGTGTGCTCCGGATTTATCAACCATTTCAGCAAGCCTTCCGGCGTTGTCAAGAAGCGGACAAGGACGGAGATAATTGCTGTTAAAGGGCTGGCCTTCTTTGTATGCCTGGAAAAGAGGAGACTGATATGCCTCAAGCAAGGTTTTTTCCCTGATGTTGGAGTCGGAATAGTGGATAAAGGCGCAGGGCTCAATATCTCCGTTCGCGTTAATATGCAGGTATCTTCTTCCGCCCGCTATACAGCCCTGAACGTATTCGCCGTCATTCCAAAAGTCCATTGTAAACAAGGGTTTTGTCTTTCTGAACTTTCTTACCTGGTGATACATATACTCACGCTGCTTGGCGGAAACCATAAGCTCTGTAACAGCCTTGTTTCCTACAGGCATGTAAGTAAACAGCCAGCAGAATTTCGCTCCCCATTCAATCATCTGGTCAAAGTATTCCTCGCTTCCTATAATGTCTGTATTCTGGCTTGTATAGCAGCAGGATACTCCAAAGGGAAGTTTTTTCTGCTTAAGCAGCTTCATTGCCTGCTCAACCTTGGCAAAAGTTCCGTCGCCGCGCCGGGCATCTGTTGCGTCCTCAAAGCCCTCTACTGAAATTGCGGGAATAAAGTTTTTAACTCTGAGCATATCGTCAGCGAATTTTTCATCAATCAGGGTCGCGTTGGTAAACGCAAGGAACTGGCAGTCAGGGTGCGCTTCGCAAAGCTTTATTACATCGTCCTTGCGCGCAAGGGGTTCTCCTCCGGTAAATATAAACATTCGTGTCCCAAGGTCAGAGGCCTGCTCCACAATGCTGTTAAGCTCCTCATACGTAAGGTTAAGCCTGTTTCCGTACTCAGCAGCCCAGCAGCCGATACAGTGCAGGTTGCATGCGCTTGTGGGGTCCATAATTACAGCCCATGGAATATTACAGTTGTATTTTTCACGGCTTTCATTTTGAAGCTCCCCTCCAATCATCGTCGCGTTGATAAGGAAGTTTCTGAATGTCGCTTTCCTTACCTCAGGGTCAATGTCTGTAAAGAGGCTCATTACAAGCTTATACCAGTTGTTGTCAGGGTCTGTAAGATAGGGCTTAATAACTTTAAGCTCCTTTGAGAGTATGCCTTTTTTGTCAACCTTTTCAATCATGTCAATAATTTTCGGGATGTTTTTTTCCGGGTCTTTATCAAGATAATCGTACAGTTTCATTATACCAAGCTGTTTAATGCTGTCCTGTAAGTTCATAAAATTTCCCCCTTTGTCCGCAAATTGGTTCTACCTTTAGTTTACTACAAATATATTGACCAGAAATAGACAAAAAACGAAAAGTGTCCCTTTTTGTTACAGCTTTTATTATTTGGTGCTTTTTATTAAAATATGATTAAAAAAAGACGCCGGAGAGGGCGTCTTTTCTGATAGGGGAAGTTCTATTTTATTTCATTTTCGGTTAGCTTTTCAAGAAGAACATTGCTTCTTTCTATAAATGCCGTCCTTTGTTCAGATGTTAATGGTTTCTGTCCCATCTGTGCAAGGTCGTATACCTGCCTGCAGATGAGTTCTGTTTCTTCTTCCTTACCTGGTTTATTTTTGAGCTCTTCAAGAGCCTTAATTAGCTTATTGCTTCCGTTTAATACAAGTGTTTCTTCTACTGCGGTATTTCCATAAAGGGTTTTGAGATTATCATCATACTTATATGTCTCAAGCATGTCCATAAGACGTCTTTCCCTTTCAGAAAGGAGAATCATTGCTGAAATTGTACTGCTTTTAAGGTTTTCAACCTTTACGTTCAGCTTATCCTTTCCAAGAATGCCTGAGAATAATGTTTTAAACTCGCTGTTTAAGGTCTCGTTAGTTTCACTATCACTTTTTAATGCTTCTGAAAGGTCAGAGTCGATTCTTTCCATCGTAAACTGATTTTCGCCGCGGTATTCAAGATAATTTACAAACGGCTTATCAATTGCCGAAGGAAGGATTACAGCCTCCATACCCTGGCTCTTGAAGAGGTTAATATACTGTATCTGCTGGTTTTCATCGGTTACATAATATACCTTGTTTCCGTTCTTTTCCTTATTATCTTCAATATACTCGTCAAGTGTCTTGTGTTTGCCGTCCGTTGTTTTATAGAGGAGAGAGCCTTTGATCTTATCGTAAAATTTCTCTTCCTTCATGCTGCCGTATTTGAAGAACAAGTTAATGTCATCACAGAATTTTTCATATTCTTCCCTGTCGTTTTTAAAGAGGCTGTTAATCTTATCTGCAACCTTTTTAGAAATGTACGTTGACATCTTTGCGGCATAGCCGTCATTTTGCAGTGCGCTTCTTGAAACGTTCAAGGGGAGGTCGGGGCAGTCTATGACTCCCTTAAGAATAAGAAGAAATTCAGGGATAACTTCTTTTATATTATCTGCGATATATACCTGATTAGCATAAAGTTTGACGATGCCGTCTACAGCTTCCATATCACTCATCAGACGGGGGAAATAAAGTATTCCCTTAAGTCTGAACGGATAGTCCATGTTCAGATGTATCCAGAACAGGGGATCCTTGGGGTCATTGAACATATGGTGATACAGCTCTTTGTACTGCTCTTCACTGCAATCGGAAGGCTTTCTCAGCCAAAGAGGATTTGTTTCATTGAGAGGAAGCTGAGCGGGTTCTTCTTTCTTATCTTCAGTTTCATCGGCTTCACCGTTAGTTTCTCCGTTTTCAGCCTTTTTCTCGTCAGCTCTTTTTTCCAGAACATCTTTAAGTTCGTCCGCGGAAGTTACTCTTTTACGGTTGCTCTCATCGGCTCTCTCCTCATGATCATCGCTTCCGTTTTCCACGTCAACTCCTTGTGTTTCGTCATCCTCATTGTCTATTGTGTCGAAATAAATTTCAACAGGCATATACTCGCAGTATTTTTTTAACGCTTCGTATAATGTTGCCTCGTCGGCAAATTCCTCACCGTCCTTGCCAAGATACATGGTTATCGTTGTTCCATGACTTTCCCTGGTGCCGCTTTCCATCTCGTAGTCAATGCCGCCTTCGCATATCCACTTCGCGCTTTCGGCTCCTTCCCTGTAAGAGAGGGAGTCAATTTCAACCCTGTCGGCCACCATAAAAGCTGAATAGAAACCAAGACCGAAATGACCTATAATCTCGTTTCCCTCATCTTCGGCCTTTTCCCCGTATTTAGAGAGAAAGTCAGCGGCGCCTGAGAAAGCAATTTGGTTAATGTACTTTTTGATTTCATCGGCTGTCATGCCGATACCGTTGTCGATTACCTGTATTATTTTTCTTTCTGGGTCGCATACAACGTGTATGCTGAATTTCTCATCGGCGGGTATATTGTCCGCCTCACCCATTACCATAAGCTTTTTAAGCTTTGTTACGGCGTCACAGCCGTTTGATACTATTTCGCGGATAAATATGTCCTTATCCGTATAAAGCCACTTTTTTATAATCGGCAAAAAGTTCTCGCTGTTAATAGAAAGATTGCCTTTTTCCTGTTCCATTGTCTTTTGTTGCCTCCATTACTGTGTAAAAATTATTTCTAATTATATTTTATCACGAGCGTAGGAAATGTCAAGAGGAAATTAGCACTCATTAAATAGGAGTGCTAATAAAATAATTTGAATATATTTTGGAATAAATTCAGTTCGGATTGAATTATCAAAAATACAATGATATACTTTTTTTATAGTATCTATAGAAGGGAATCCTTTGTATGAAAACAGGATTATATATATTGGTTGTCAGCGAGATTATTCTTGTAAATCTTTTGACGCTAAACAGATGTGCAGACAGAAAATATTCCGGCCCCAAAACGGCGGCTGTCATGCTGCTTTTTTCTATAGCAATGGTGGCGTCGGGAATTTTTATTTTAAGCCGGCTTTCAATTTATGGCAATGGCAACGGGCTTTTTGTATGGTTTGGGTTTTTATACTTAATTCCGGCTAAGCTGCTTTATAATGACAGCCTGGAAAGGCTGTTTGTTATGTTTTGCTCTGCGTGGGTGTATACGCTGAGCGCTTTTTCAGTTGCCTCACAAATAGGAAAGACATTTCCTCCTGAGTATTACGCTATTTCAGTTGCTCTTATACAGACTGGAATTTTTGTGTTTATCACAGATCGGAAGAGCGTCGTGTAGGGAAAGAGT